>JAIEPP010000034.1 GCA_019748335.1 Xanthobacteraceae bacterium | reverse complement strand
GCGCGCCTTGAGCGCCAACAGGTTGCAGCAATGCAGCAGCGCGGCACGTGGCGCGAACGGCTCCGGTGAAATCTCGAAATTGCCGGATTCCATCTTCGACATGTCGAGGATGCCGTTGACGACCGACAGCAGATGCTGGCCGGAATCGTTGATCAGCTGCGCGTATTCCTTGCGGCGCGCCGCATCGATCATCAGCACGTCTTCCTGGACGATCATCTCGGAGAAGCCGATGATGGCGTTCAGCGGCGTGCGCAGCTCATGGCTCATGGTGGCCAGGAATCTCGTCTTGGACGCATCGGCCTGCTCGGCCGCGGTGCGCGCCAACTCGAGCGCCTCTTCCTGGATTTTCCGGTCGGTGACGTCACGCATCACGGCGACGACTTCGGCCTCGGTCGAGGCCTGTTCGAACGGCCGACAACGCATCTCGACCCAGATGAAATCGGCGGAAATGCTCGAACCGCGGACGGCGTCGCGGCGGATACGAAACTCGACGCTGCGCGCTTCGGCGCCGCGCGCGGCATCCGACAGCGCCGTCAGATAGGCCGGGCGATCGGCGACATGGACGCGGTCGAACAGGCCGTGCCCGGTGAGCCGCGCGACGGAGGTGCCGAGCATGGCTTCGGCCGCGGGCGAGATGAACTGCACCGCGCCGTTACGGCTGTGACGCGAAATCACGTCGCTCATGTTGCGCGCCAGCAGGCGATAGCGGTCTTCCTCTACATAGAGCAGCGACACGCTGGTGCGCGCCAGCGACTCCGCGCCAAAGGCAAGTCCGGCGGCGTAGAGCGTCGCCGAGGCGACGCCGGACGCCATCAGGACGCCGCGCAAGACCGCGTTCGGTTCCGCAGCAGGCAACAGATTGAAATGTCCGAGCGCGATCAGCAACGCGGCACAGGACAGCGCCAGCGTCGAGGCAAAGGTGACCACGCGGCGCGAGGCCGAGAGCGCAGCTTCGAGGGGAACAACGACGAGCCAGACCGCGGCAAAGGATTCGATGCCGCCGGTGGTCATGGCGACCATCATCACGAGACCCGCCAGCGCCATCGACGACAGGATATAGGCGCCTTCGTAGCGGCCGGTGCGCGACAGGAACCAGGACAGCAGAATGGGTGCGATCAGCCAGGCGAAGGCCGCGACCTCGATCGCCGAGGGCGCGCCGCGCAGCGCCAGATAGATCGGAAACGTCGCCAGCGCGACCAGGCTGCCGAGCAGCCGCGGCGCCATGAACGCGCGATGACGCGCGCGCGTCAGCGCATCATATCGTGCCGAGGGATGCAGCAACGCATCGAGACAATCGCGGATGATACTCAAAACAGTCACTTCAATCGCGCTTCGGCTTGTTCGTCGAACAGACGCGCCGGAACGCCCCCTCTATCTTTGGCCCACCGTGTCAGAGCTAACTTAAGCGAACGCTAAGGCCCGGTGGCGGGGTGGAAAACACCGTGCATTCGCGGGACTTTCACCGCGCCCACGCCCCTCATTTGACGCGAATGGTGAACGACAGGTTTAGGGCCACGTCGATCTATGGTTTCGAAATGGTGACGCGCCGGGCGGTCCACGATTTCCGATGTTTCCGCCATCAATCGAAAATTTACGCCGAAACCAAACATTCGAACTTTCAGCGAATTTTCGCCGATTTTATCTCAATGCAAATACTTGCGGTTTATCGACGACTGTTAATCAGGAAAAAACCCGCGGGTATTAACCGCAACAGAACCAAGGGACGACCGGGGTCGCGAGATGTTCTTTCTGCTTCGCATGGCATTCTGGCTCGGGCTTGTGCTGGTGCTGCTGCCCAGGGACAAGACCCCCGAATCGGACAAGCTGCCGCAGGTCGGCGCTTCCGAGGCGGTATCTGCCGCGACCGCGGCCGTCTCCGACATGGGCCAGTTCTGCAAGCGCCAGCCAGCGGCCTGCGAGGTCGGCGGCCAGGCCGCGACCGTGATCGGCCAGCGCGCAAAGGACGGCGCGCAGAAGCTGTACAAGATCATCACCGACAAGAAGCCGCCGGATCACACCGGCTCGATCGGCACCGCCGAGGATGCGGAGGCGGCGACCGCCGACGCCGCCGCCCGCGACACGCTGACCCCGGACGATATGACGGTCGAATGGCGGGTACCGCCGACGCCGTAGCTACAAAAAGGGGCGCGGAACCGGTTCCATTTTCATCGCTTTCGATCGCCGCGCACCCTATATAGGCCTCGTAACGAGACGCGGGCCACGATGACGACGATCGACGAGATCAGGGACAATTTTGAGCTGCTGGAGGAGTGGGATGACCGCTACCGCTATGTCATCGAACTTGGCCGGACGCTGGATCCGATGCCCGAAGCCGAGCACTCCGCCGCCAACAAGGTCAATGGCTGCGCCAGCCAGGTCTGGCTCTCCAAGCAGATCGACCGCAGCGGCAACAGCGAACCGCATTTGAATTATCTGGGCGACAGCGACGCCCATATCGTGCGTGGCCTGATCGCGATCCTGCTGACGCTTTTTTCCGGCCGCACCCCGCAGCAGATACTGGAAATCGACGCGCCTGCCGTGTTCGACGAGCTCGGATTTCGCGAACACCTGACGCCGCAGCGTTCCAACGGACTGCGCTCGATGGTGGAGCGCATTCGCTCCGACGCGCGCGAGGCGCTCGCTGCGGCCTCGTAGTAGAAGTTACTTCCGCTTCCGCGCTTGCTGGCCGAGGCCCATCTTCTTGGCGAGTTGCGAACGCGCCACCGCGTAGTTCGGCGCCACCATCGGGTATTCCGGCGGCAGGCCCCATTTGTCGCGGTATTGCTCCGGCGTCATGTTGTACTGCGTGCGCAGATGGCGCTTCAGCGACTTGAAGCGTTTGCCATCCTCGAGACAGACCAGATATTCTGATGTCAGCGACTTCTTGATCGATACCGCGGGCTTGGCCGGTTCGAGCGGCGCGTCGACGCGGCCGGTCGATATCCGCATCAGGGCGGCATGGACCTGGCTGATCAGGTTCGGAATTTCCGAGGCCTGCGTCGGATTGTTGCTGAGATAGGCCGATACGATACTCGCGGTGAGTTCGACGGGCGTCTTGCCCGGTGCATCGCTCATGGCTCAACCTTCCCAGAGAATCGTAAAACCATGTCCGCTCACGGCCGCTGATCGAGATGCGCGCGCAGCTCGTCGATCGAGGCGAAGCGCATCATGCCTTCGGGCATCTGAGCCTCGATCGAACCGTCGGAATAGAGCGAATAGGCCATGCCGTCGACCACACCGGACTTCAACACCGTCACCGCGGACTGGCTCTCGTCGCCCGCCGGGGCGCCGTTGGCCTCAAAGGTCGAAGGCGTCCGTCCGGCGCGGCGCTGTGGCGGAACGTCGCCGGGGCGCGCGCGATCCGACTTCGGCCAGGCGTCGTCGAACGACGCGGGCGGCGGCTCGGCCGATTCGGCCGGCAGCGGCGGATTGGAAGGGTTGGGGCGAATGTCCGGCGACAACAGGTCCGGCGGCAACGGTTCGCTGGTTCGCGCCTGCGCGCGTTCGCGTTCTTTCCTCGAGGTCGAGGAAAACATCAGGTTGCGCTTCGGCCTGACCGCCGGCGGTGCGGTATCGGCCGGCCCGGCCTCGGGCTGGTCGCCTCGCGGGTGATCGGGCGAGGCGGCGGCGTCCTGCCACGGCGGCGGTGCTGCGCCGGTAGCCTCAAAGGACGGTTGGTCGCCGAACGCCGGACCCCCCACGGGCGGCGCAAGCGGGCTCGCGCCCGGCGGCAGGACCGGCCGCACTGAAATCTCCCGGCGCGCTTCAGGTAGGCTTCCGCCGAGCCGCCGCGCGATGTTTTTCAGCTCGCGGACCGCCACCCACAGGGCGAACATGATCGCACCGGCGCAAACACCGATCACGCCGGAGAGAATCAGCGTGTTGCCGGTGCTGAATTCCTTGATCGTGAATCCATAGCCGATCGCCAGCAGGCCCGCCAAAACGAGGCCGATCCCGGCAACCAACATCCCAACCATCATCGAACCTACCCCCGCGGCCGTGCTCGAAATGCTCACAACCGCCTGCGCCACGATACCGTCATAATGTGTGCATCGCCAACCGGCAATTATGCACAAGGTTCCCCCCAAAAGCCTCGTTCAGCTGCCCGAAATTCGCTGCGACAAAGCGATCGACAAAGTCGCGGCCGGGATAATCATTCAGCTGGCGTTCAGACCCCGGACCGTACCTCTACCGGCTACTAATTGCTGCCTTCTTGCTGCGTTGCATCAGGGAAATTAGCTTACAATTCCCAATTACTTGGTAAGGGAACTACGCTATATGGATCCTTGGGGAATGAGGCTCAAGGGCGCTAAAGCTGGGCCGTAGGGGACACCGGGTTACCAATCGCCATGTCAGCCATCACGACTTCTGCCCTCGATACGCCCGCGCGGCGCTCGGTGGAGCGGACCTGCGACGACCTCGCCATGTTGATGCTGGCGGTGGTCGCCTTGATCGCAAGCCTGACGTTCCGCGACTACGGACTGGGCTGGGACGACTACACCCACGCCGAATATGCCGATCTGCTGCTGCGCATGTACGGTTCCGGGTTCAAGGACACCGGCGCGCTGTCGTTCGCCAATCTCTACATGTACGGCGGCGGCTTCGACATGGCGGCAGCCCTGCTGCACAAGGTCATTCCACTCGAACTGTTTGAAACGCGCCGGCTGCTCGGCGCCGTCGTCGGCGTGATCGGCCTTGCCGTGACCTGGCGGCTTTCGCGCCGCGTCGGCGGGCCGCTGGCCGGCCTCGCGACACTGTTGTTGCTGGTGCTGTGCCCGACCTTCTACGGGCACATGTTCATGAACCCAAAGGACGCGCCGTTCGCGGTCGCCATGGTGATCCTGCTGCTCGGCCTGGTGCGGCTCGCCGGGGAATATCCCGCGCCCTCGCCGCGCACCATCCTGATCGTCGGCTTTGGCGCCGGGCTGTCCATCGGCTGCCGGATTCTCGGCGGGCTGGCGCTGGTCTACGCGGTCGTCGGCTTCGTGCCGCTGCTGATCGAGGAGACGCGCACGCAAGGCATGCGCGAAGCCGCGCATCGCTTCGCCCACGTCGTCTACATGCTGCTGCCCGGCCTCGTCTTCGGCTATCTGGTGATGGGCCTGATCTGGCCGTGGTCGATCATGGAGCCCGGTCATCCGTTCGAGGCGCTGACTTATTTCTCGCATTTCTTCGAAAAGCCCTGGAAGGAAATGTTCGACGGCGCGCTGGTGTCGGTGCCTGATATGCCGTGGTCCTACCTGCCGACGCTGTTCGCGCTGCAGCTTCCCGAGGTGCTGCTGACGCTTCTGATCGCCGGCATCGTCGCGACCTTCGTGATGCTGTCGCGCACCGAGGTGCCGGCCCGCCGCAAGACCATCCTGCTGATGCTGACGCTGGCGGCGACCTTGCCGCTTCTGATCGCGATGGTGAAGCGGCCGGCGCTCTATAACGGCATCCGCCATTTCGTGTTCGTGATTCCGCCGATGACGGTGCTGGCCGGCGTCGCGTTCGCCTGGAGCATGGACTGGCTGAAGGAAAATCACCGCCGCTGGCAGCCTGCGGCACTGGCGCTGTTCACGTTCGGACTGTTGTTGCCGCTCAGCGAAATGGTGCGCCTGCATCCCTACGAATACACCCACTTCAATCACATCGCCGGCACGGTTCGCACCGCCGACAACCGGTTCATGCTGGACTATTGGGGCCTGGCGCTGAAGCAGGCGTCCGATGGCCTGCGCGAGGAACTCACCGAACGTCAGGAATCCCCGCCACAGGGACGCAAGTGGAAGGTCGCGGTCTGCGGCCCGCAGCGTCCGGCGCAAGTAGCCCTCGGGCCCGATTTCACCATCGGCTGGGACAGCAATGCCGCCGACTTCGCGATGACCTTGGGCGAATTCTACTGCAAGGGCCTCACCGCGCCGGTGCTGGTGGAAATCAAGCGCGACGATGTGGTGTTCGCGCGGGTCTACGATATCCGCGGCCGTGCGATCTCGACCTTGCTGTCGATCCCGGCGCCGTAACCTCTCCGGCGGCCGAAAGCATAACTGCCACTCGAATCGGCCGCCTTGCTGCTCCTCTGGCGCAAGGTTAGGCTTGCCCTCGAAAATCAACAGTTTGCGGGAGGTCAGCCATGTCACCAGCCGAAGCGCGCCTGAAGGCCATTCCGTCTGATATGACGGACGCCGAGTGGAACCAGCGCGTCAACCTCGCCGCCTGCTATCGCCTGGTCGCGCTGTACGGCTGGGACGATCTGGTCGACACCCACATCTCCGCGCGCGTGCCGGGCCCCGAGCACCACTTCCTGATCAATCCCTACGGGCTGATGTTCGACGAAATCACCGCCTCCAGCCTGGTCAAGGTCGATCTCGACGGCAACCAACTGACCGAGAGCGACTACAGCATCAACCCGGCCGGCTTCACCATCCATTCGGCGATCCACGAAGTCCGCGAGGACGCCGGCTGCGTGCTCCATCTGCACACGCCCGACGGCACCGCGGTAGCAAGCTGCATGGAAGGCCTGCTGCCGATGAACCAGACAGCGCATTTCGTCACCCACGACCTCGCCTATCACGACTACGAAGGCGTGGCGCTCGACCACGACGAACGGCCGCGGCTGCAAAAGGATCTCGGCGACAAGAACCACATGCTGTTGCGCAATCACGGCACGCTGACCGTCGGCCGCTCGGTCGCCTCCGCCTTCGAGCGCATGTATCACCTGGAGCGGGCCTGCACGATGCAGGTGCGCACCCGCATGCTCGGACCGACCGCCTATCCGGTCGAACAGGCCGTGATCGACAAGAACGAGCAGGTATTTCACAATCCCGACCGGATGGAATTGCGTTCCACCAACCTGGTATGGCCGCCGCTGCTGCGCAAACTCGATCGCATCGACCCCGGTTTCCGCAATTGAGTTTTGGGGATTTTGGTGTAGGGTGGTTTTCAACATCCTCTGCACTTCCGAATTCAAACGCCGCCCAATTCCGGGCGGCGTTTTTATTTGGGGGGCTGCTCGTCGGGCTTGTAGGCCGGCGTTTCCCGCCGTCATTGCGAGCGCAGCGAAGCAATCAATTCTTTCTTTGCGCGGCAAGATGGATTGCTTCGCTGTGCTCGCAATGACGATGATAGAGCTGAATACGACTTGGTGGAACCGTCAGTCCCCCATGGCGATTGATCTTGGGCCGATACTTGGAGAGAGTACCAAGATGCAGTTCCCGAGTTGGAAAGATCAATCCTGGGTTCCCTATTGCTGGGCCATCTGCATCTTTTCCTGTTCGCGGGTGGTGGTGGCGCTCGGGCTGGTCTTCTCTCGAAAATACATGACCAACGGGGCCGACGTCTGGTCCGCGGGACCGATGTGGTACCACCAATTGCTGCAATGGGATTCAGAATGGTATTTTAAAATTGTTACCGAGGGCTATCGGTACAATGGCGATCCGACCATTCAGCAAAATATCGTGTTTTACCCGCTGTATCCGATGCTGGCGCGGGGGCTGGCGACGATCAGCGGGCTCGCACCCGCGGATGCATTGCTGTTGATATCCAACGTCGCGGGACTGCTCGCGATCGTCGTTCTGTTCAAGCTGGTGCGCGAGGAATTTGGCGACCAGGTCGCGCTCGCCACCACCGCGCTGCTCAGCTTTTTTCCGGCTTCGGTATTGCTGTCGGCCGGGTATACCGAACCGCTGGTGCTGCTGCTGATCGTCTGTTTCTTTCTGGCTCTGAAACGAAGAAACTATCTGTCGGCCGCCCTGCTCGCGGGCCTCGCCACAGCCGATCGGTCGACGGGAATCGTCCTGTTGCCCGTCCTGCTCTGGGCGATGTGGTTCAATCGCCACCAGAAGCCGTTCCTTGCCGCCCTCCTGCCATGCGTCCTGCTCGCGACCGCGGGCATCTGGCTGTTCATGATCTACCTCTGGAGCGCGTTTGGAACTCCGTTTGCTCTTTCGGATGGACAGACGGCGTTCCATCAAGGAACGACCCAGGCTGCGCGACTGATCGCGGCGCTCAAGCTCGAGCCCTTCACCCGGTTGATGCTCAATGACTGGAATCCGTGGGGGCAAGCCAGCTGGCTTACATTGTTGTTCATCGTCCTGATTGCCGTGGGTTGGTCTGGAATGCCCTCGACCTGGACGCTGTATGCGATCGGTGTGCTGCTGTTGCCCTATCTGACGCTCAGCGGCGGACCGGCGGGCTTCGTCTCGATGAGCCGGTTCAATCTGGTCTCATTTCCGCTGTTTGTCGTGATGGCCCATCTGGGATTGCGCGCGAGGTGGCTTTTGGTCGGCGTGATCGGACTGTTCAGCGCGTCCCTGTTCATGAACGCGGCCCTGTTTGCCCGAAGAATCTGGATCGGCTGACCGCCACAAACAGGTTATTCCCCTTTGAGGCCAGCCTCGCGGATCACCCCGCCCCACTTGGCGGTTTCATCGTCGATGAACTTGCCGAACTCGGCGGCGGTGCCGCTGCGGACTTCGAGTCCCTGGACCAGCAGTTTCTGTTTGACCTCGGGGTTCTCGAGCGCGCGCAGCACTTCCGCCTGCAGGCGCTCGACGATCGCGCGCGGCGTAGCGGCCGGCGCCATCATGCCATACCAGCCGGCGGCGACCACGCGCGGCAGGCCCTGCTCCCGCAAGGTCGGCGCTTGCGGATAGATCGCGCTGCGTTCGGCGGAAGCGACACCCAGCACGCGAAGCTTGCCGGTCTCGATATAGGGCAACGCCGTGCTGATCGCTGTCAGCGTGGCATCGACGCGGCCGGCCAGCAGCTCGGTGTAAGCCATGCTGTCGCCGCGATATTGCACGTTGAGGCCTTTGACTCCGGCATCTCTGAACAACAGCTCCGCGGCGAGATGAGGTTGCGAGCCGGCGCCGGGCGAGGCAAAGGTCAGGCCGTCGGGCTTCGATTTGCCGTAGGCGATCATCTCCTGCAGATCTCTGAACGGCGCCTCGGCGTTGACGATGAGAAAAATCGGCGCGATCACCGCCATCGCGACCGGCTGCAAATCCTTGCGGTCATAGTTCAGTTTCCCGAACAGCGCTTCGGCGGTGGCATAGGGTGCCGCCGCATAGAGGAACGTGTGTCCATCGGGTGCCGCATGCGCGGCCGTCTCGTTGGCGATGCGGGTGCCGGCGCCCGGCTTGTTCTCGACGATGAACTGCTGACCAAGGTGACGCCCCAACTGCTCGGCCAGGATACGCAGCGAGATGTCGTTGGCCCCGCCTGCCCCATAGGGCGAAATCAGCCGCACCAGACGCGTCGGCCAATCGGCCTGCGCGCGCGCCTCGAAACCGGAAGCCGTGGAGAGGCCGGCGGCGATCGTGCCCAGCAGGGTTCGGCGCGAAATTTTCATGATAGCCCCCTGGAAAAAATGGCTGCCGAACGGCGGCAGCCTGACGTTTCCGTTCTCATCGAACCCTTCGGCGCGATCACGGGGCTGTTGTTTTGAAATTTTGTCGCCCGCAGCCTCAACGTTAAATACGCCCGCCCTATCGGACAATGTGTATTTTCTGACCAATTTATCGGCTAACCTTATGAATTACGGAGCGCCTGATCCGGAAGGCCTGGGAGAAACGGCGATGACCATCGATGTGACCCTGCGGCAGTTGCGCGCCTATGTCGCCGTGCTGGAGGCCGCGAGCTTCTCGGAGGCGGCCAAGGCCATGCACCTGTCGCAGGCGGCCCTGAGCGGGCTGATCAAGGAACTGGAGAGCCGGCTGGGTGTCCGCCTGCTCGACCGCACCACCCGCAAGGTTTCCGCCTCCGTGGTCGGCGAGGCCTTTGAGCCGATGGTGCGGCGCGTGCTCGCCAACCTGGACGAGGCGTTGGCCGGCGTCAGCAATCTCAAGGAACTGCGCCGCGGGCTGGTCCGCGTGGCAGCACCCGAGACGTTGTCCTGCACGCTGCTGCCGGAACTGATCGCCGCCTATGGCGGCCGTCACCCCGGCGTCGACGTGCGGTTTGACGACGTGCCGATCCAGCAAGTGCTGGCGAGCCTGCAGAACGGCAGCGCCGACATCGGCTTCGGGCCGGCCGGCGTGATCGCCGACGAAGCGCTGGAAGCCCACATGGTCTGCGCCGATCCGCTATGGGTGGCGCTGCGTCCGGACGATCCGCTGACAAAGGGAAAATCGGTCAGCTGGAAGGACATGCGCGAGCGTCCGCTGATCAACTACATGCCCAACATCGCCATCAACGTGCTCCGCCAGGTCCCGCCGCGACATCATCCCAGGGAATTGGTGCCGGTGCATCGGGTCAATACCGCGCTGTCGATGCTCCGGGTAAGACAGGGTGCCGTGATCTGTCCGTCGATGGCGAAGCCGCTGGTGCGCGGCTTCGGATTGAAGTTCCGGCCGCTGGTGCAGCCCGAGGTCACATGGAAGATCGCGCTGTTCGCG
>JAIEPP010000663.1 GCA_019748335.1 Xanthobacteraceae bacterium | reverse complement strand
TCACCGTTCGGACCTGTTCCGGCGTGAGCCCAGGGGAGCCTTTGCCGTCACGCTCGGCGCGCCGGATCAGTTCCACGACCCGGCGCGACAGCGGCACATCGAGCCCGTGCCGCCCGGCAATTTCGGTGATGACGCCCTGCAGATAGTCGATCTCGGTGCGGCGACCGCGCCGCAGATCTTCCCACATCGACGAGCGCGCTTCGGGATCGATCTTCATCGTCCGCCCCAGCAAGGCTTCGAAGATCGGATCCGGCAGCCGCAGCAAGGGTGGCATCCAGGCTGCCGGGATCGGCGTCGGCGAAACCGGCCTGATCCCCTCGGCACGGATGGCCATAAGCCCTTCCGCCATCTGGTCGGCGAACAATTGGCGCCATGGCCTGATGCCGAGTTGCCGGCGCAGCGGCAGATCAGCCAGCGCATTGAGCGCGTTGTTGAGATTGACCAGAAGCTTTCCCCACTGCACGCCTTCGATGTTGTCGGTCGGGCGCATCTTCAAGCCCGGCACCGACAACTTGTCCGCGGTGCGCGCCTCATCCTGCTCGACGACGATATCGCCTGACGTGGCGCGGTGAAATCGTCCCTCGCCGGCCGCCACCACGTTAAACGGCACCATGCCGCCGAGCACGCGCCGGCCAGGCAACCGGTTGCGCAGGTCAGCGACATTGCCGACGCCGTTCTGCAGGCTGACGACAACCACGTCAGGCGGCGCGTGTCTGGCGATCACGTCGGCCATGTCAGCGGTATCCGCGCTCTTGACCGTGACCAGCACGATGGAAGCATCCGTAAAAATGGAAGCATCGTCCGACAACGCCAACCGGCTCGCGGCGATGGTCTGATCGGAACCTTCAAAACTCGTCAGCCGCAGGCCGTGGGCCTGGATCTCCCCGATCACGCGCGGGCGCGCCAGCAGCGCAACATGGCGGCCGCCCGCCGCCAGCATGCCACCGACGAAGCAGCCGATGCTGCCGGCCCCTGCGATACCGATGGTTCGGCCTGAATTCATTCGCCATTCATTCTCATTGTACCAGTCTCGATAGCAGACCGGCCGGGCAGTGCCTATCGAACAGGCGCGTTCCCGGCCGCGCCTTGTAACCGTCATGGCCCACCGTTATGTTTCGGATGCGGGGGCCGCAAAGTTTGAGGAGACGACCATGGGCTTACTCGACGTACTCAACGGCATGCAGAACGGCCCGCGTGGCCCGAGCACCCCGAGCGCACCATCTGACGGCAAAGGCGGCATGTCGCCGATGACCATGGCGATCCTGGCGTTGCTCGCCTGGAAGGCCGTCAAGCATTTCGGCGGCAACCAGCCAGGCTCAGCGCCGACGCAGGCACCGCCCAAGCTGCCGGGCAATGTCACCGCGAGCCTGCCCGGCGGCGGCGGTCTCAGTGATATGCTCAAGGGCGGACTCGGCGGCCTGCTCGCGGGTGGTGCTGCCGGCAGCGTGCTGAGCGGCGGCCTCGGCGATCTCTTGAATCAATTCCAGCAGAAGGGCCATGGCGACGCCGCGAGTTCCTGGGTCAGCAATGGTCCCAACAAGCAGATCTCGCCCGGCGATC
This sequence comes from Xanthobacteraceae bacterium, assembly GCA_019748335.1. Classification (GTDB taxonomy): domain Bacteria; phylum Pseudomonadota; class Alphaproteobacteria; order Rhizobiales; family Xanthobacteraceae; genus Bradyrhizobium. Next base: position 8,800 of record JAIEPP010000663.1, on the reverse strand, counting down.
TCGCCAACGCACTCGGCGCCGACCAGATCGACTCGCTGGCATCGCAAAGCGGCATGTCACGCGACGAACTGCTCAAGGGCCTCAGCCAGTATCTGCCCGATGTCGTCAATCATCTGACGCCGGACGGACGGCTGCCGAACGAGAACGAATTGTCAGGCCGGATCTGACGCTGCGATCGCGCGGCGCATGTTGCGCCGTGTCGCTTCACCATTGCGCCACTGGAAAGGGACAACAGCCATGAGCGGCATTCTCTGGGTCATCGTCGTCGGCTTCATCGCAGGCATCATCGCGCGGCTTCTTTCGCCGGGCCCGAACAACCCGAACGGTTTCATCCTGACCACAGTGCTTGGCATCGCCGGCGCGTTTCTGGCCACCTTCATCGGCCAGGCGATCGGCCATTACGGGCCCGACCAGGGCGCCGGCTTCATCACCGCCACCATCGGCGCACTGCTGGTGCTGTTCATCTGGAATCGGCTGGTCGCGCGCGGCGTGATTTCGGATACGGGCGGCAAATAAGAGCGGCGCCCTTCTCTCTCAGTCGTCATGCCCGGGCTTGACCCGGGTATCCACGTTCTTCGCATCTACGAAGTGAGCAAGTCGTGGATGGCCGGGTCAAGCCCGGCCATAACGAGGATAGGATGCCCTGGCTCTTACAGCACCAGGTGCATGCCCGCATCCATGCGCACATATTCGCCGGTCATGTTACTCGATGCCGGCGAGGCGAGGAAGCACACCAGTTGGGCGATATCATCAGCGGTTGACGCCACCTTCAGCGGCACCTTCGCCACCACGGCATCGCGCACCGCCTTGGCGCCGGCCTCGCCGCGGCCCTTGGTGAACCAGGGCGTATCGATATAGCCGGGGCACACCGTGTTGACGCGGATCAGCGGCGCCAGCGCGCGCGCCAGCGATTGCGTCATGGTGTTGAGCGCACCCTTGCTCGCGGCATAGGCCACCGACGAACCGCCGCCGGAAATGCCGGCGACCGACGACACGTTGACCACGGCGGACGGCTTGCCGGAGGCTTTCGCACCTGCCTCGAGCTGCGCGCGGGCGGCGCGGATCATCTGGAACGGGCCGATGGTGTTGACGGCATAGATGCGCTGGAAATCTTCCGCCGTGAGGCCGTCCATATTGTCGTGCGGCACATGCTTGGTGGTGCCGGCATTGTTGATCAGAACATCGAGCCCGCCCCACGCCGCAGCAGCGGCTGCGATCTTCTTGCAGTCCTCGTCGCGCGAGACGTCGCCCTGAACGACGACGACTTCGGCGCCCGCCTTGCGGCAGAGGTCGGCGGTTGCCTCGGCCTCAGCCTTGCTGTTGGAATAATTGACGACGATGCGCGCCCCGCCCTTGGCCAGAATAGCCGCGGTGGCCGCTCCCAGGCCGGAAGCAGAACCGGTTACGATCGCGCACAAACCATCCTTCGACATCCGCATTTCCTCTGTTGTTGTGAGCTGTTTCGAACGGCCCATTTGCGAGCCGTGGACCTACCACATCGCGCGGAAAGCTGCCTGCAAATTCGCGCAACTTCCGCTCTGCGGAATTCGTTCTTTGCCTGGCGAGCTTCATGCCGCCGCCGCAGGCAGCCCTGCGGACAGCGCTTGTCAGGGCTATGGCTTTTGCCCATCATAAAGCGCAAGAAAAGGTCGCACCCGAGACGAAAACCGAGACTTGACTAGACCGGACCTGGCGCAACAGCCGGGCCGGAAGGGACCGGCAAGAGCCGGCCCTGACCGTGCCAATCAAAATGAGGAACGCTGTGGCGGAGAGTGAGAACATTGTTGCCGAGACCGCGGAGAAGATTTTCGCCGATCTGGCCGATGCCCAAACCATCAATCGCGACAAGGAAGGCAAGTGGAAAGGCCCGCTCTGGAAGGCGCTGACCGAAGCCGGCCTGCCGCTGGCCTGGGTGCCGGAAGATTGCGGCGGCTCGGGCGCGAGCCTGGCCGAAGGTTTTGGTGTGCTCAGCGCCGCCGGACGTCATGCCGTCGCCGTGCCGCTGGCCGAAACCATGCTGGCGGGCTGGCTGCTGGCGCAGGCCAAAATTTCATCACCCGATGGCGAGATGACGGTCGCACCGGCGAGTCCGAGGGATCGCATTACCGTCAATGCCGATGGTAGTCTAACGGGCAAGGCCCGCGGCGTGCCGTTTGCGAAGGCCGCAAAACACATCGCGGTGCTGGCCAGCGGTAACGGAGGCCTCCAGATCGCGCTGGTCGATGCCGCAAAATGCCGGATCGAGGCCGGCATCGGTCTCGGCGGCGACCAGTCCGATACCGTGACGTTCGACAAGGTCCAGCCGGTCGCGACCAAGCCGGCGGGAAAGGGTTTTGACCAGACCCAGCTGATGCTGATGGGCGGCGTCGCGCGGTCCTTGCAGATCGCGGGCGCGCTGGAATCGATGCTGGAAATTTCCGTGCGCTATTCCAACGAACGCGTCGCCTTCGAAAAGAAGATCTCGAAATTCCAGGCCGTGCAGCACAATCTGGCGCGGCTGGCCGGCGAGTCGGCAGCGGCGCTTGCGGCAGCGACGTCGGCCGCAGACGCCATCGCCAACGCGACTGCGTTCAACGACGAGGTGTTCCTCGAAGCGGCGGCGGCAAAAATCCGCTGCTCGGAAGCCGCCGAAAAGGGCGGCGGCATCGCCCATCAGGTGCACGGCGCGATCGGTTTCACCATCGAGCATATCCTGCATCGCTACTCATTGCGCGCGCTGGCATGGCGCGACGATTTCGGCTCCGAGAGCTACTGGGCGGTCGAACTCGGCAAGCTGGTGGCGAACCGCGGCGCCGACGAATTGTGGCCGCTGGTCGCCTCGCGCTGATTCACATCCGTTTGCCTGCCTAGAAGTCGAGATCAACAAATGACCGCAGCCCTCCGTTTCGATCCGATCCGCCTGCCGCCCGAATGCGAACAGTTGCGCAAGGAAGTGCGCGCGTTCCTCGCCGAGGAAATCGCCGCCGGCACCTTCGATCCGCACAAGCCCAACCGCGAAGATACCGACGTGCCGGAATTTTCCCGCAAGGTCGGCGCCAAGGGCTGGCTCGGCATGACCTGGCCGAAGAAATATGGCGGCCACGAGCGCTCCTTCCTCGAACGCTATGTCGTGACCGAGGAAATGCGCGTCGCCAACGCGCCGACCCGCCGCTTCTTCGTCGCCGACCGCCAGAGCGGCCCAGTGCTGCTGAAATACGCGCCCGAGAACATCAAGATGGACATCCTGCCGCGGATCTGCCGTGGCGAAGTCTGCTTTGCGATCGGCATGAGCGAGCCGAATTCCGGCTCCGACCTGTTCGCGGCCAAAACCCGAGCGACTCCGACCGACGGCGGCTATCTGATCAACGGCACCAAGATCTGGACCTCTTCCGCCCATATCGCCGACTACATGATCGCGATCTTCCGCACCTCGCCACCCACCAAGGAAAATCGCCGCCACGGCCTGACCCAGTTCCTAGTCAAGATGAAGCAGCCGGGCATCCAGGTGAATCCGATCGGCCAGATCACCGGCCAGTTCGAATTCAACGAAGTCGTCTTCACCGACTTCTTCGTTCCCGCGGATCACGTACTGGGCGAAGTCGATGGCGCCTGGAAGCAGGCAACCAGCGAGCTCGCCTATGAGCGTTCGGGCCCGGAGCGTTTTCTGGAAACCTATTACGTGCTGACCGAACTGGTCCGCGCCGTCGGCAAGAATCCGGACACCCGCAGCGCCGAGGGCATTGGCCGGCTGGTGGCGCAACTGCACACCATGCGCCGGATGTCGGTGTCGGTGGCAGGCATGTTGCAGGCCGGCAAGGAGCCGGTGGTGGAAGCCTCCATCGTCAAGGACATCGGCACGGTGTGGGAACAGGCGCTGCCGCATCGCGTCCGCGATCTCGCCGCGTTCGTCGAGGAAACCGCCACCAACCGCGAGACGCTGGAAGACCAGCTTTCATTCGCGATCAAGACCGCGCCGAAGCTGACGATCCAGGGCGGCACCACGGAAGTATTGCGCGGCATCATCGCCCGCGGGCTCGGTCTGCGCTAAAGCAAATCAACGAGGAAACACCATGAGCAAGTATACTGATATCGGCGTCGAGAAGCATGGCCACGTCGGCCTGATCGAAATTCGCAAGCCGCCGCTGAACTTCTTCGACGTCTCGCTGATCAACCAGATCGCCGACGCGCTGGAAGAGTTCGATAAGGATGTCGAGATCCGCGCCAGCGTGCTCGCGGCCCACGGCAAGGCGTTCTGCGCCGGCGCCGATTTCTCCGATCCGAAGCGCCAGGAGCAGGAGCAAGAATCGAAAAAGGATCCGGCCGCCAACCTGCCGATTAACCATCTCTACGTCCAGGCCGTGCGCATCTTCCGCAACAAGAAGCCGATCGTAGCCGCCGTACACGGCGCTGCCATCGGTGGCGGCTTCGGCCTCGCCGTGTCGGCAGATTTCCGCGTCACCTGCCCCGAAGCCCGCTTCGCCGCAAACTTCACCAAGCTCGGCTTCCATCCCGGTTTCGGTCTCACCGCGACGCTTCCCGAACTGGTCGGCAAGAACAATGCAGAACTGATTTTCTACACCAGCCGCCGCATCAACGGCGAGGACGCCACCAAGATGGGCCTCGCCAATCTCTGCGTGCCTCAGGACCAGGTCCGCGCCGAAGCGATGAAGCTCGCGGCTGAAATCGCCGAATGCTCGCCGCTCGGTCTGATCGCGACCCGCGCCACCATGCGCGCCGGTCTCGCCGACCGCGTGCTGGCCGCGACCAACCACGAACTGATCGAACAGAACAAGCTGCGCGCAACCGAAGACTTCAAGGAAGGCGTCAAGGCCACCGCCGAACGCCGCGTCGCGAACTTCAAGGGGCGGTAAGGTACGCACACTCTCTCAACATGTCGTCCCGGCCTTGCGCCGGGACCCATACGCCGCGGCCCATCGATCGGGCATTCTGCGAGAGGCATCTTCTCACCACGACCGCCTGCGGCTATGGGTCCCTGCGTTCGCAGGGACGACGTAAGAGCTACTTCTTCCCCACCACCAGAGCATCCACGATCGTCACGCCCTGCCCTTCCGCGTGGACCAGCACCGGATTGAGCTCGATCTCCGCGATATCTTGTCCATGCCGCGCCGCCAGCACGGACACCTGTGCGATCAGGCCCGACAACGCCGTCACGTCCGCTTTCGCGGCGCCGCGAAATCCATTGAGCAACGGTGCCGCCTTCAACTCCATCAGCATCGCCGAAGCCTCCGCCGCGCTCACCGGCGCCGGCCGGTAGATCACGTCGCGAAACAGTTCCGTCGTGATGCCGCCGAGCCCGACCATGATCATCGGTCCGAACGTTGCATCCGTCATGGTGCCGACGATGATCTCGACGCCCTTTTTGGCCATCGGGCCGACCAGTACGCCCTGGATATCGGCCTCCGGCCGATGCCGCGCGACATCTTCCAGCAGCGCCCGGTAGGCCGTAAACGCCTCGCCCTTGGCCGCGATGTTGACACGGACGCCGCCGACCTCGCTCTTGTGCGGGATATCGCGCGACTGGATCTTCATCACCAATGGAAAGCCGCTGCGGGCGATCGCCGCGTCGAGCTCGTCGCGGTTGGCGACCAGCGTCTCGTCCGGCAGCGCGATGCCGGCCGCGCGCAGCAGCGACTTGCTGTCCCATTCCGACAGTTTCGCGGAGCCCAGATGCGCGGCGAGGTCGCGCACGGGCAAGCCCGCGTCACCGGCCGGCGGCGCCAGCTTGAATTTGGCGTAATCGACCAGCCGCCGCATCGCGACGCCGACATGGGTCAGACCCGACAGCACGACGACGCCGGATTTCGCCAGCTCCGTTCGCGCGAACGCCGACGGCAGTGTGTAGGAATAGAATACGATCGGCTTGCTCTGCGCCGCGATCACCGGCTTCAGCTCGGCCTCCTTGAACGGCACCCGCACCTCGCTCGACAGCGACAACACGACGAGGATGGCGTCGACTTCACTGGACGCGATCAGCAAATCGATACTCTTCTGCAGGCCGCCGCTGCCGGCGCCTTGCGCGGTGACGTCGATCGGATTGCCCGCCGCGCCATAGGACGGCATCAGCTTCTTGATATTGGTCTGCAGGCCACCAGACAATTCCGGCACCTTCAGGCCCTGCATCGAGACCGTGTCCGCACCCCAGATGCCGGCACCACCGGATACGGTCAGCACCGCGACGCGATCGCCCTTCGGCAGCGGGTTTGTGGTCAGCACGGCGGCAATGGTGACGGCTTCATCGAGATCGTTGGAAACGATAAAGCCGTATTTGGCGAACACCGCGTCATAGGCCGCCGACCAACCGGCCATGCTGGCGGTATGCGAGGCCGCCGCCCGCTCGCCGGCGCCGGAGCGGCCGACCTTGGTGACGATGACCGGCTTGCCGCTATCCGCCGCGCGCCTGGCCGCGGCCAGAAACTTGTCGACGTCGCGGATGCCCTCGATGAACAGCAGGATCACGTCGGTGGAGGCATCCTGCACCATGTAATCCAGGAACTCGCCGGCGCCGAGATCGCTTTCGTTGCCGGCGCTGACGCAATAGCTGATCGCGACGCCGAGCGCCTTGGCACGATGCTTGATGGCAAAGCCGATGCCGCCGGATTGCGCGACGATCGCGATCCGGCGTTTGGTCGCCACCAGAGGAACGTGGCCCGGCTTGACGTCGACCGTCGGGCTGAATGTGGCCGCGACCTTCTGCACTTCACTGAGGAACCCCTCGGCATTGGGACCGGAAATCCGCATGCCGGTGCGCTTCGCAATCGCGACGATCTGGTCCTGCATCGCGGCGCTGTCACCGCCTTCCTCGGCAAAACCGGAAGAGATGATCACGGCATTCCTGACGCCGACGGCGGCACACTCTTCCAGCGCGCCGATCACGACGCGGGCAGGAATGATGATGATGGCGAGATCGACCGGCGCGCCGATCTCCGCGATCGACTTGTAGCACTTCAGCCCTTCGATATCGGCGTAGTTCGGATTGATCGGGTAAAGCTTGCCGGGATAATCGTTCTTCCGCAGCATCGACAACAGCCGCCCCGGAATTTTTTCCTGATCGCGCGAAGCGCCGATCAGAGCGATGCTGGCGGGCGCGAAGAAACTGTCGAGCGGATGCGGCATGGGGGGATCCTTGGTGGGATTCGTCATGGCCGGGCTTGTCCCGGCCATCCACGTCTGGCTTGCTGGTGGATGTTAAAGACGTGGATGCCCGGGATAAGCCCGGGCATGACGGAGACAAACAGCAACGGCGAGCGTTACGCCGTCAGGGCAAACCTCACGCCGCAAAGATCGAACCCGTCGCCCGATATCGCGCACCCCTTGGCCATGGCCGCATCGCGCACCTTCGCGATATCAGCCACCTTGAACGTCAGCCCGCTCATCAAATCGCTGGCGCCCTTGACGAAACGAAAACTGGCATTGGGCAGTTTCAGTTCGGGTTCACCGCTTGCACCTTTGCTGACGGTAACGTCCAAAATCTTGCCCCAGTGCTCGGCCAGCCCCTGCGGATCCGGGCTTTGTATCTCGACGCCGGTGAGCGCTTGGGTCACGTCCTTGCGGATCGATTTCTGCCAGTCGGGACCGGCCGGCGGATAGACCCCCAGGATATCGTCGCTGCCTTCACTGTGATTGAATTCGATGAAGGCAGCGCGGCAGTCGCGCGGGTGCAGTTGAACGCCGTGATAGGGCGCATGCCTGATCACATTCGCGGTGCGCACGCCGATGCCGTTGGCGTGCTTGCCGCGCGCATCGGGATCGTCGCAGCAGAAGATCGCCATATAGCCGCCGCGACCGCCGGTCTTGTCCAGAAAGCGCCCCGCCGCGGTGCCGGCTTGCGTCGGCGCCACCACTTCCAGCAAGATCGTATCGACCGGCAGCAGCGCGTTCTCGAGGCCGTATTTGGCGACGTTGCCGTCGCGGTAGCAGACGTTGAGGCCCATGATCCCAGCAATATCCGAAATCACGGGCTCCAGATGCGGCGCCACCAGGCAGATCTGCCGCAGCCTCAGATAGGAGGCCATGGTTCAGTGCCCCTGGAAGGCGGGCTTGCGCTTCTCGACGAAGGCTTTCGCCGCTTCCTTGTGGTCGGCGGTTTCGCCCGAGCGCGAGTGATGGATCGCCTCGCCGTCAAAGCATTCTTCCAGCGACATGGTCTCGGCGTTGTTGATGTTGCGCTTGATGTAGCCGAGCGTCACCGACGGCCCCTGCGCCAGCGACATCGCGAGCTCATGCGCGGCCGCATCCACCTCGGCATCCGGCACCACCCTGGTCACCATGCCGAGGGCGAGGGCTTCCTGTGCCGTCAGCACCGGCGACATCAGATAGAGTTCGCGCGCCTTGGCGCTGCCGAGCAGGTGGGTCAGGAAGTAGGTGCCGCCGTAATCGCCGGACAGACCGACCTTGGCAAACGCCGTGGTGATCTTGCAGGAAGCGCCGGCAACTCGCAGGTCGCAGGATAACGCGATCGAGAGCCCGGCGCCGGCCGCGGCGCCATCGACCTGCGCCACCACGGGCTTTGCCATCTGATGCAGGATGCGCGACACTTCCATGCCGCGGCGCAGGTTCACCATCTTGGCTTCGAACGGCAACGGCGCGCGTCCCTCCGCCATCGACTTGACGTCGCCGCCAACGCAGAAGGTGCCGCCGGCGCCTTTCAGCAACACCGCGCGCACTTCATGATCCTCCGCCGCCCGCCGCGCCGCCGCCACCAGCCCGAGCGTCATGTCCGGATTGAGTGCGTTGCGCCGGTCGGGACGGTTCATGGTGATGGTGAGCAGGCCGTGATCGAGGTTCTGCAGGACGATTTCGT
>JAIEPP010000275.1 GCA_019748335.1 Xanthobacteraceae bacterium | reverse complement strand
GCCGGCTATCCCCTGATCGGCTATTTCGCCAGCAACAACGCCTATGCGAGCGGCCTGAAGACGCCGAAGGATCTCGCGGGCAAGCGCATCGCGGTGACGCAGGTCGGTTCCAGCTTCCATTATTCGCTGGGCCTGCTCGCCGACAAATACGGTTTCAAGCTCGCCGAGGTGAAGGTGCTGCCGCTGCAGTCGCTGTCGAATGCCGCCGCGGCGCTCAAGGGCGAAACCGTCGATGCGGCGTTGCTGCCGGTCTCGACCGCGCGCACCCTGATCGATTCCGGCGGCGCCAAATTCCTCGGCTGGGTCGGCGACGAGACGCCGTGGCAACTGGGCGCGGTGTTCGCGTCGCCGAAGACGCTAACCAATGGCGCGCTGGTGACCAAACTGCTGTCAGCGCTGGTGCGCGCCGACCGCGAATATCACGATGTGATCCTGGCTTCGGTGAAGGACGGCAAGGCCGAGATCAACGACAAGACCAGGCCGCTGCTCGAGATCATCGCCAAATACACCAACCTTCCGGTCGAGCAGGTGGTCGGCAACTGCGCCTATATCGACCCCGACGGCAAGCTCGACGTCAAGAACGTCGGCAACCAGATCGAATGGCTGCAGGAACAGGGCTTTGTCGACAAGGGGTTTTCGGCGGACGCGATTGTCGCGAAGGAATATGTGAAGGCGGATTGACGCTTACCTCTCCCGCTTGCGGGGGAGGTCGACGCGCTCGATAGAGCGCGGCGGGTGGGGGAAGGTCTATCGGCTCGGCGAGCTTTCGCATGGAGACACCCCCACCCCAGCCCTCCCCCGCAAGCGGGAGAGGGAGCGCAGCGGAGCAAGGTTTGAGAAACAGACACCAATGGACCTGATCGCCAACCATATCAGCCACCGCTTCGGCACCCTCGACGTGCTCGACAAGGTGTCGTTCCAGGTCGCCTCCGGCGAGGTGGTGGCGATCGTCGGTCCTTCCGGCTGCGGCAAGAGCACGCTGCTGTCGATCCTCGGCGGCCTGTTGCGGCCGAGCGCAGGGCAGGCCGAACTGCGCGGCGCACCGCCGGCCAATAGCCTTAATCCACTGACCTTCGTGTTCCAGGATTTTGCACTGCTGCCCTGGTGTACGGTGGCGGAAAACGTCGAGTTTCCGCTGGCGCACACCTCGCTCAGCGTCGCCGAACGCCGCGCCGTGATCGACGACGCGCTGCGTCGCACCGGGCTATCCGATTTTCGCGGCGCCTATCCAAAACAATTGTCCGGCGGCATGCGTCAGCGCGTCGGCATTGCCCGCGCGCTCGCGGTGCGGCCCGCGATCCTGTTGATGGACGAGCCGCTGTCGGCGCTGGATTCGCAGACCCGCGAACTGCTGATGGAGGATTTTATCCGTCTGCTCGCTGACGGCGCGATGGGCGCGGTCTATGTCACGCACAATCTGGAAGAAGCCGTGCGGCTCGCCGACCGCATCGTGGTGCTGTCGCGGCGTCCCGGCCGCGTCCGCGAGGTCGTGACCATTCCGATGACGCGCGACGAACGCGGCGGTATCGACGCCCGCGGCAAGTTGCTCGGCCTGCAAAACGAGCTGTGGGCGCTGATCCGTGAGGAGGCGATCGACGCCGAGCGCGAGGTCCAGCATGCTTGACCGCGCACCGCAGGAGACACAACAGACAGGCGAGACGCGGCCGGTCGCCTTTCGCGGCGGCGGCTTCACACCGCGCGCGGGCCGGGCCTCCGGCTGGATCGCGCTGGCGCTGGTGATCGCGTTCTGGCAACTCGCCGGCAGTGCGGGCTGGGTCAACGCGCTGTTTCTGCCGTCACCGTCGGCCATTGTAGTCGCGATCTACAAGCTCGCGCTGTCAGGCGCGCTCTGGCAGCATCTATCGTGGTCGATCATGCGGATCGGATCGGGGTGGGTGCTTGGCACGATCGCTGGCGTCATCGTGGGCTTCGCGATCGGGCTATCCACATTGGCCCGCGGCGTCGGCATCACTTTTATTTCGGCGCTGTTTCCGATCCCAAAAATCGCGCTGCTGCCGCTGTTGATCCTGTGGCTCGGGATCGGCGAGGAGCCGAAGATCGCGACCATCGCGCTCGGCGTGTTCTTCTCCACCGCGATTTCGGTCTATAGCGGCGTCGATGCGGTACCGCGCAACCTGATCCGGATGGCGCAGAGTTTCAACGTGCCGTTCCACGCCATCGTGCGCCGGGTGATCTGGCCCGGCGCGCTGCCGTCGATCCTGGCGGGCTTCCGCATCACGGCTTCCGTCGCGCTGCTGCTGGTGGTGAGCGCCGAAATGATCGGCGCCCAATACGGTATCGGCGCCTTCGTGCTGCAGGCCGGCAACCTGATGCAGACCGATCAGCTGCTCGCTGGCGTCGTGATTCTGTCGCTGTTCGGGCTGGCCGTGGGGCGGCTGATCAACTGGCTGGAAACGCGGTTGCTGCACTGGCGGTAGGCAATGTCGTCCCGGCCTTGAGCCGGGATCCATACGCCGCGGCAGTTGTTTTGCGAATGGTCTCAGCCACCCGATGTCATCGATAGATCACGCGGTATGGGTCCCGGTCAAGCCCGGGACGACAGTTACGCGTTACCGCGGTCCTCGCGGAACAGGTCGAGCTTCTGTTGCACCGGGCGATCCGAGAAGCTGAACAACACCGAATCCTTGTCGGCCTCGTGGGTGACCCACTGCCAGCTCGGCACCACGAACAGGTCACGCGCGCCCCATTCAAACGTCTGATCGCCGACCCGGGTGCGGCCCTTGCCTTCGATCGCGGCGAACACGGTGGCGTCGGTCGAGCGGTAGCGCGCGGTCTTGAAACCCTTCGGCAGCATCTGGATGAAGGTGCCGATGGTCGGCATCGCAAAGTCGCCGGTTTCGGGATTGGAGAATTTGAGCTTCAGCCCGTGGCAGGCATCCCACTCGTTGCGCGCCTTGGCCTGCTCCAGCGCTTCGCGGGTGTAGCTGTAGGGGTAATTGAAGATCGGCGAAGTCTTGGATTTGCTCTTTGCGTCGACCGGCAGCAGGTTATGGCCGTAGCGTGCGAAGCTGTCGCCAGAGGGCTTGGTGATCTTCTGCTGATCCTCGTTCGAGCCTTCGGCAAAGGACGCATCGAAGAACTGCACCATCGGTATATCGAGCCCGTCGAGCCAGAACATCGGCTCGGAAGTTTCGTTGGAATGATCGTGCCAGGTCATTGACGGCGTGATCACGAAGTCGCCGGGCTCCATCAGGGTGCGTTCGCCGTCGACGGCCGTGGCGGCACCATGACCCTCAAGCACGAAGCGCAGCGCCGACTGGCTGTGCCGGTGCGCCGGCGCGACGTCGCCGGGGACCACCATCTGCACGCCGGCAAACAGCGACGTCGTGATTTTAGACTGGCCGCGCAAGCCGGGGTTTTCCAAGACAAGCACCCGGCGCTCGGCTTCCTTGGCCGTGATCAGCTTGCCCGCTTCCGTCATGTAGTCGCGGATCGCATCGAACTTCCACAGATGCGGCCGGCAGGCGCTTTTCGGCTCCGGCGTGATCAGGTCGCCCATCACGTTCCACAGCGCGGAGAGATTTTCGCCGTCGATCTTTTTGTAGAACGCCTCGCGTTCCGGGGTCTTCTGTACGGCTTCCAACATAAGCCTCCCGCTGTTTCAGTCCGTTCGATTTATTGACAGCATACTGACAATATGGCTAGCGTCAATCAATGCCGTCAGGCCAAAACGACGAATTTACCGGGAGGTTCCGATGAAGCTGCACGGCTATTTCCGCAGTGCCGCGGCGTACCGGGTCAGGATCGCGTTGAATCTGAAGGGGCTGCGACCGGAGCATCTGCCGCATCATCTCCGCAAGGGGGAGCAATGCGCTCCGGCATACCTCGCCATCAACCCGCAGGGCCTGGTTCCGGCACTGGAGAACGATGCGGGCGCGGTGCTGACCCAGTCGCTTGCCATCGTCGAATGGCTCGATGAGACCCATCCCGAACCGCCGCTGCTGCCAAGGGATCCGCTGCGCCGCGCCAAAGTTCGCGCCTTTGCCATGGCGCTCGCCTGCGACACCCACCCGGTGCAAAATCTCAAAGTGTTGAACCGGCTGCGCCAGCTCGGCGTCCCCGAGGAGAAGGTGACGGAATGGGCGGCCTGGGCCAACCGTGAGGGCCTCGGCGCCTGCGAAAGCCTGATCGCAGGCGAGCCGGGGCCGTTCTGTTTCGGCGCCACGCCTGGGTTGGCCGACCTGTCGCTGGTGCCCCAGCTTGGCAATGCACGCCGCTTCGGCGTCGATGTCTCCGTCTATCCGCGCCTGCTCAAGGCAGAGGCGGCGGCAAAGGAAATGAAGGCGTTCGCCGATGCCGCTCCGGACCAGCAGCCCGATGCCGAGTAAGCCCGCACCCGCCGTCAGGCCTGCGCCGATTACGATGGACGCGGTCTACACCGCGCCGGGCTATCTGTTCCGGCGCATGCAGCAGATCGCGGTCGCGATCTTCGTCGAGGAATGCAGGGCGTTCGACCTGACGCCGGTGCAATATGCCGCGCTGGTCGCGATCCACACCCATCCCGGCATCGACGCGACGCGGCTGTCGGCCGTGATCGCGTTCGACCGCTCCACCCTCGGCAACGTGATCGAACGGCTCGAGAGCAAAACCTCGATCGAACGCAAGCCATCGCGCGCCGACAAGCGCGTCAAGCTGCTCTATCTCACCAAGGCGGGCAGCGCCCTGCTGCGCGAGATCATGCCGGCGGTCGAGAAGGCGCAGGCCCGGATGCTGCAGCCGCTGAAGCCGGCCGATCGCAAGACCCTGCTGGCGCTGATGACGCAGCTGGTCGATCTCAACAACGAGGCGTCACGGGTGCCGTTGCGCGCCGAAGACGCGCTCGAACATCTGGGGAAATCGAGCTGATGGACGCGCGACCGGTCCTGATCGCGGGCGGCGGCATCGGCGGGCTCGCCACGGCGCTTGGGCTGGCCCAGAAGGGCATCCGCTCGATCCTGCTGGAGAAGGCCTCAAGCCTCGGCGAAATCGGTGCCGGCATCCAGCTCGGGCCGAACGCATTTCATGCCTTCGACTATCTCGGCGTCGGCGAAGCCGCGCGGAACATGGCCGTCTATATCGATCAACTTCGGTTGATGGATGCGATGACATCAGAGGAAATCACCCATGTCGACCTGCGCGAGGCGTTTCGCGCCCGCTTCGGCAACCCCTATGCGGTCGTGCACCGTGGCGATCTGCACGGCGTTTTCCTGAAGGCGTGCCAAAATCACGACCTGATCGAGTTGCGCGTCAGTTCCGAGGTGGCCGGTTACGATCAGGACGGTTCATCGGTCACGGCGCGGTTGGCCAACGGCGAGCGCGTTACGGGCAGGCTTCTGATCGGCGCTGACGGACTGTGGTCCAATGTCCGCAAGCAGGTTGTCTCCGATGGCCCGCCGCGCGTTTCCGGCCATACCACCTACCGTTCGGTGATTCCGACCGAGGAAATGCCGCAAGATCTGCGCTGGAACGCGGCGACGCTGTGGGCCGGCCCGAAATGCCACATCGTGCATTATCCGCTGTCGGGCTGGAAGGTGTTCAACCTCGTTGTCACCTATCACAACGACGCGCCGGAGCCGGTGGCCGGAAAACCGGTCTCCGACGAAGAGGTCATGCAGGGCTTTGGCCACGTGCACGAACGTGCACGCGAAATCATCCGCTATGGCAAGAACTGGCGGCTGTGGGTGCTGTGCGACCGCGATCCGGTCGAGCGCTGGATCGACGGCCGCGTCGCGCTGCTCGGCGACGCCGCCCATCCGATGCTGCAATATTTCGCGCAGGGCGCCTGTCAGGCGATGGAGGACGCGGTGTGCCTGTCACACATGCTGTCGCAGCATGACGATTACGCGGCGGCGCTGGAAGCCTATCGTGCCCAGCGGTTTCCGCGCACCGCGCGGGTGCAGATGCTGTCGCGGGCGATTGGTGAGCACATCTATCATCCGGCCGGCGAGCATGCGCGGTTGCGCAATGCGATCATGCGCAGCAAGTCGCAGGAAGATTATTTCGGCGATTTGACCTGGCTCTATGGCGGGACGGGGCTGGCGGGGTGATCTTACCTCTCCCGCTTGCGGGGGAGGTCGACGCGCGAAGCGCGGCGGGTGGGGGAAATTCTCTCAACTCGCGCCGGCGCTTGTTGAAGCACCCCCACCCCAACCCTCCCCCGCAAGCGGGAGAGGGAGCGCAGCGGCCCAAGCCGCTACATCTTCATCACGGCTTGCCGATCGATCTTTCCCGTTCCCGTCTTCGGCAATTCCGCGATGAAAGTGATCTCGCGCGGATACTTGTACGGCAGCAGCTTTGCCTTCACATAATCCTGCAGCCTCTTCGTCACATTGCCTTCATCGAAGCCGTCGCTGTTCATCACCACCACCGCTTTCAGCGTCATGCGCCTATCAGGCAGTTCGGCGGCATAGACCGCGCATTCCCGGATGTCGGGGTGTTCGGCGAGGCAGAGCTCGACTTCGAGCGGGTAGACCCATTGGCCGGAAATCTTGATCAGGTCGTCGGCGCGGCCGCGGAAGAAGTGGAAGCCGTCGGAATCGCGCACGAAGCGGTCGCCGGTATAGATCCAGCCGCCGTCGCGAATGGTCTCGGCCGATTTGTCGGGCCGGTTCCAGTATAGCGGCGTGTTGGAATCGCCGCGCACCCACAAGATGCCTTCCTCGTCGTCGCCGACGTCGCGGCCGTCCTTGTCGCGCAGCGCGATTTCGTAGCCGGGGACGCGCAGACCGGCCGCACCGGGCTTCTTTCTTTCCGGCCGGTTGGACAGATAGATGTGCAGCACCTCGGTGGAGCCGAGACCCTCGACGATCTCGAGGCCGGTCAGCGTCTTCCAGCCGTTGAACACGTCTGACGACAGTACTTCAGCGGCTGACAGCACCATGCGCAGAGATGAAAAATCAGCCGTCGCCGCTCCATCGGCCTTGGTCAGCGAGGTATAGAGCGTCGGCAATCCGAAGAACACGCTGGGGCGATACGTTCCGATCGCCTCGAAAATCGCTGCCGGCTTTGGCTGGCCCGGCAGCAGCAGCGTGGCGGCGCCGACCGAGAACGGGAAGGTGATGGCATTGCCGAAACCATAGGCGAAGAAAATCTTCGGCACCGAGAAGCAGATGTCGTCGGGTGTCAGCTTCAGCACATGGCGCGCAAATGCGTGCTCGCTATATGCCATGTCATGCTGCAGATGCACGATACCCTTGGGCCGCCCGGTCGAACCCGACGAATACATCCAGAACGCCATTTCATCGCGGTGAGTGTCGGCTTCCGCCAGTTCGGTGGCAAAACCGTCCAGCCATTGTTCTGATGTCAGCGTCTTCGGCACGGCGTGTTCGCCGGCCGTGCCGTTGACCACGATCAGCGTTTGCAGTGGCGTGTCCTTGCAGGCCTCGGCGGTGAACCGCGAAGTAAACTCGGCATCGGCCACCGCGACGGCGGCATTTGCGTCCGAGAGATAGAACTGCAGCAAGTCCGGCGGCGTCAGCGTGTTGATCAGCAGCGGTACGAAGCCCGCGCGTACCGCGCCGAAGAATGCCGCCGGATAGGTCGGGGTGTCGTCGAGGAACATCAGGATGCGGTCGCCGCGCTTCAGGCCCAGCGATTGAAAGCCGTGGCCCCATTGCGAGGCCTTGGCGCAGAGCTCTGCATAGCTGTAAGCGCCACCCGGCCCGGTCAGCGCCAGGCGCTCGCCGTGGCCGTGGGTCAGGTTGTCGAACAGGATACGGCTGGCATTGTAGCGTTCGGGAATCGCAAATCCGATCTCGCGCGCGCCGGGACACTCCCGGGGAACCTGATCTGAAATCACTGAAGTCATGACCGGCTCCCGTCCATCTTCGCCGCCTCGTAGCGCGCCATGAATTGCGGCGACATCGCGCGCAGCCTGTTGTCGTCGATCCGGCCGGAGCGGGTGATGTAGCTATAGGCGAAATCCATCAGGTCGCGCTGCATGTGCTCGGGGAAATGTTCGTACCAGTCGGCGCTGGTGCGCGCCGCCGTCACCAGCTTCTTCACGATCGGCTTGCGCTCGGCCTGATAGCGGGCGAGCGCTGTGGGAATCTCAGGTTCGGCTTCCAGCGCCTTGGTCAGCGCGATCGCGTCTTCGATCGCGAGCCGCGTTCCCGAGCCGATCGAGAAGTGCGCCGAGTGCAGGGCGTCGCCGATCAGCACCATATTGCCGTGCGACCAGTTCTCGTTCCAGATCCAGGGAAAGTTGCGCCAGACCGATTTGTTCGACACCAGCGCATGGCCTTCGAGGGTGTCGGCGAAGACCTGCTCGCAGATCGCCTGCGACTCTTCGATCGTCTTGTGCTCAAAACCGTAGGCCTGCCATGTCGCCGCGTCGCACTCGACCAGGAAGGTGCTCATGGCTGGCGCATAGCGGTAATGATGCGCGTTGAACGAGCCGAGATCGGTTTTCACAAAAGTCTGCGACAGCGTGGCAAAACGTTTGCTGGTGCCATACCAGGCGAACTTGTTGGTCGAATGCGAGACCGAGGCGCCGAATTCTTTCTCGAAGCCACGCCGCACCAGCGAGTTCAACCCGTCGGCGGCGACGATCAGGTCGTAGCCCCGGAGTTCGTCGAGCGACTGGATGGTCGTGTCGTATCGCGGGTTGATCCCGACCGCGCGGACGCGCTGCTGCAAGATGGTCAGCAGTTCGAGCCGTCCGATCGAGGAGAAGCCGACGCCGTCGATCTCGACGCTCTCGCCTCGTAGGTTGAGCGTGATGTTCTTCCAGCTCTCCATTCTGGGGGTGATGGCATCGACCGTCTCGGGATCGTCGGCGCGCAGAAATTCCAGCGCCTGTTCGGAGAACACCACGCCGAAGCCCCAGGTCGCGCCCTCGGGGTTTTGTTCGAACAGGTCGATCCGGGCGTCGGGATGACGCCGTTTCCACAGATAGGCGAAGTAGAGACCGCCGGGGCCTCCGCCGATCACGGCGATACGCACGTCTTCCTCCCAATCGACAGTATACTGACTAACTGAGGGCAGACTAATCTGCGTCGGCAAATTCCGCTACTGGAAAATCAGGACGGACTCCGGCCGTGATCCCGGTTCCGACCGGGCCGAATCCGGACTCAGGCCGTGTTCGCGAGAGAGTTTTAGACGCAGCGCCGGACCTTGACGCCACCGACCCAGACCCAGCGGCAGGCGGCCACCGGCGGAGTACGGACAACCACCGCGCCACGGGCACCGGCGCAACCGGCACGAACGACCCCGCGGGCGCAGACCACCGCATTGGCGTCGCTCGACTCCACGGTCATGGTGGCGCCAAAGGCGATAAGGGCGGATGCAATGAGCAGAAAGGAACGCATGTTGATCTCCCGGGCTTGGTTGAGGTTCAGGGTTTGCAAGGTTCTGCGGATGCGTATCGCCGCGTTGGCGCGCTGATCTGGATAGGCCCGCGGCCGGCGGGCCGCAGGATTACTTTTTCTCCGCCGCTTCCAGCACCTTCTTGCAGGCGGGCGTCAGCTTGTCGCTCTCTTTGGCCAGGCAGGCGATGATCCGTCCGCCGCCGGGGACGACGCTTTTGCAATATTTCTCGTAGTCGCCCATGCAGGCGTCGCGCTGCGCCGATGTCAGTTCCTGCGCGAAGGCCTGCTGCGACACGCAGAGCAGGGCGGTGGCGGTCAGGATGGTGCGTAGCATCGGTTTTCCTTTCGTCGTGATGGACGGTCGGTGGTGGTTATCCATAATCCGAAGCGGGCTGCCTTCTTGCTTCCGGCCCGGGGACCCGCTGTATTGAAACTCCCATTGTCAGCTGCGAGGAGAATCCATGGCGGAGATCAGGGCGAGATGGCTTGCCTTCTATTCGGAACGTGTCGAGCCGGTCTCCAAGGAATTGTTTTCATATGTCGAAAGAATGATCATCGGAACGTTGATCGTCTCCGCGGGAGCGCATGTCTCGAGTAATGAGCCTGCGATCGTGCTGTTCGGCTATCTGCGCCATGGCCTGGTCGGACGCGGCGTCGAACTGTTCGGCGTAATCCTGCTGATCCTGAATTTTCTCGACGGCTTTTACAAACTGTCGAAACTCGATTGGCACGTCGCCTATCAGGTCGTGTTGTCGTTCTTCTATTTCGCGCTGTCGATTCGGCTGATCCAGCTTATCCTGGCGTTTCGCGGCGAGTAGCCGGCGATCCCGGTCATCAAAGCCGGGATCGCCGCTGCGCGCGATTTACTGCGCCTTGAATTGCGACAGCACATCCTGGCAAGCCGGCGAAATCCTTGCGGCGTTGGTTGCGAGACACTGCACAATCCGGCCGCCACCCGGCGCCACGCCGCCGCAGATGGTGCGGACATCGCCGCCGCAGGCCGAGCGCAGCACGAACAGTTCTTCGCGTGGCCGCAG
>JAIEPP010000115.1 GCA_019748335.1 Xanthobacteraceae bacterium | reverse complement strand
ACGTTCCTCGGGCGCTCGCCGGACACGGCAACGGCTGAGGAGGTGCGGTGCTTCCAGGTCGAGCAGTGCGAGTTGGGCGTGCCGGTGCCGACCATGAACGCCATCGTGTCGGCGTTGCGGTTCTTCTTCATACAGACGCTCGATCGGCCAGACCTGGCGCGCAAGCTGGTTCGCATGCGGCACGTGCGCAAGTTGCCGGTCGTGCTCAGTCAGGACGAGGTGGCGCGGCTGCTGGCCGCGACCACGTGCCTGAAGCATCAGGCAGCGCTGTCGGTCGCCTATGGTGCCGGATTGCGTGGCGCCGAGATCGCCGGCCTCAAGGTGCGCGACATCGATAGCGAGCGCATGCTGCTGCGGGTCGAGCGCGGCAAGGGCGGGCGGTATCGCAACGCCATGCTCCCGACGGGGCTTCTGGCGTTGCTGCGAGAGTGGTGGCGGGTTGGTCGACAGGAGGGCGTATTGCACGTCGACGGCTGGCTGTTCCCCGGCCAGCACTATCTCAAGCCGCTCAACACGCGGCAACTGCACCGTATCGTCGTGGAAGCGAGCGTAGCGGCGGGCATCGGCAAGCGCGTCGGGCCGCACACGGTGCGGCACTGCTTCGCCACCCACCTGCTCGAGGACGGGATCGACGTTCGCATCATCCAGACGCTGCTGGGGCACGCCAAGCTGGAGACCACCGCCTATTATACGCAGGTTGCCACCCGGGTGCTGCGCAATGTGACCAGTCCGTTCGACCGGCTGGCGATGGCCGCTATGGAAGCGAGAACGCCCAGCGGCTGAGCGGGCATGCGCGCCTCCATCGAGGTCGCCGACATCTTCCGTGCCGCGGGGTCCGCCTACCGGGTCGTGCGTGCCGGACATCTGAGCCTGGACCAGCTCAAGGTGATGTCGGCGATAGAGACCTGCCGCACCGCCGTGATGGGTGGTCACGTCGATGCCTGCACCGACTGCGGGCATTGGCGGGTCGCCTACAACTCCTGCCGCAACCGGCACTGCCCGCGGTGCCAGGGCGCGACTGCGCGCACCTGGCTCGCCGAACGCAAGGCCGACCTGCTGCCGGTCGGCTACTTCCACGTCGTGTTCACGCTGCCCGCCGAGGTCGCTGACATCGCGCTCCAGAACAAGGCAGCGGTCTATGGCCTGCTGTTCCAAGCGGCGTCCGAGACGATAACGACGATCGCCGCCGACCCGAAGCATCTCGGCGCATGCATCGGCATCACCGCCGTGCTGCACACCTGGGGCTCGGCGATGACCCATCATCCGCACGTCCACATGATCGTGCCGGGCGGCGGGCTGTCGCCAGACAGAAGACGCTGGATCTCGTCGCGCCCGGCGTTCCTCCTGCCGGTCAGGGTGTTGGGCAAGCTGTTCCGCCGCCTGTTCCTCACCAGGCTGATGGCCTTGCATGAGGCCGGGCGGCTCGCCTTCTACGGCGGTATCGCGCACCTCGCCGACCGCCGCGCGTTCCTGCGCCACCTGTCACCGGTTCGGAAGAAGCGGTGGGTCGTCTACGCCAAGCCGCCGTTCGCCGGGCCCGAGACGGTGCTCGCCTATCTATCGCGCTACACGCACCGCGTCGCGATCTCGAACAGCCGACTCATGCGCTTCGACCAGACCGGCGTTACCTTCCGCTACAAGGATTATCGCCGGGGCGGTGCCGACCGGCAGCAGGTCATGACGCTGACCGCTGACGAGTTCATCCGCCGCTTCCTGCTCCATGTCCTGCCGAAGGGCTTTCACCGCATCCGCCACTACGGCCTGCTCGCCGGCGCCACCCGCAAGGTCGTGCTCAACCACGTCCGCCAGTTACTGGGGGTCGTCCCGCCGGCCATGATCGACGCGCACGCCGAACAGGAAGACGTCCGTCCGCCTTGTCCGTGCTGCGGCGGGCACATGGTCATCGTCGAGACCTTCGAACGTCAGCGTCAGCCCCGCGCGCCTCCGACTCCTGCGCCACTATCCGGGATATCGGCGTCGTGACCCGGCATGGCCTGACAGCGACAGACCCTGCAGCGCCCATGCTTGCGGAGACGATGCCGTCTGCGCCGATGGCCATCAGATGGGCGACCACATCGAGCAAAGCCGAGCTTCTCGCGCCAGCGAAGCTATCGTGGCCACCCAAACTCGGACAGTCCGCATCCAGACTCACGCCCGCATCCGCCATGTCGCGGGTCACCGAAACCGGCTCAAAACCGAAAACCCCATAGCGAACCGCTTGGGGCCCGCGGGTTCGGGCCTCCAAGACTTTCGTACGCCTGCCGGCATCCGAAACTCTTCAGGAAGACGGCCTGGCCGCTGTCCGCCGATCAACCCGCGAAAGCGGACATTGATCTCGTGGTCAGCCCATCTCAAAATCCAGTTCCTTAATCGGAGTGTCGGTTCGATCCCGACCGCCCGCACCATCTAAACTCAATCTTCCGTGCTTTTAGGTGCGCCTATGTTGGTCTTACTCGGTGCTGCACTCACCCCTCGGTTCAAAGCGCGGAGCGCAATAACCTTTGCGTGACGGATTGCGCTTCGCCGACGAGAGGTCGTGTTTGATCGCGAAATAGAAGTTGACCGTTAATGGCTTCTGCAAAAGCGGGCTTCATCGTTTCCGCGGCTTTGAGCGCGGTAGCACAGCGGTCGATTCCGCATTGCCGAAGCGCGGCGACGACATAATCATCGCCGTAGTGACCCACGACCGCCGCCAGATCGAACATATCGCGAGGCTGCATATGGCTGCCGCGATAGAAGATCTTTTTCGCGATGATTTCGGAGGGCCTTTCCAAGGCCACATTCTGCCCACGGATCGACTGTGATGCGGTCGGATCGTCGGTGATATCGGCACAGCAGATAAAATCGATTTCGCCCATACCCTCGAAGATAAGCTTGATAGCACGGGTACCGTCGCTCTGATAGGCGTCTGGCTGCCGGTCGAGCGCATAGGCCTGGGTTACGGGATTAAGAAACGGCAGGATTTGCGGGTCGTCGATAAACAGATCGATATCGTGGCTTTCGCGATGATCAATCTGCAGCATCAACGCGGTTCCGCCACCAAAACTCCACATCGGCCGATGCCCGACGGCAGCTTCAGCCTGATCGATCAGTTTTATCGCGATGTCGAATAGAAGAGGCCATTGGCTAGCCCCCGGTGTGAGCACCCGTTACGCTGCCAGAGGAAGCGAGTAGCCCGACATTTCCGCAAATTGCGAAGCGGTCTGATGCGCGAGGTTAATATCCACGCCCATGGCGACGATGAAAGCTTCCTGGATTTTTGGGCTAACTTCGGAAAAGAACGCAAAAACCGAAGCGTCATAGGTGCTGGCGCTCTGCAGGTCGGCGATCTTCGCGGCAAGCGCATGGGCGGAAAGGTTCACCCCATAAGGGGCGTTGACCGTCGCCATCACTTGAGTTTCCACGCTTGTCATCTTCCGCTTTCGTTAGCTGGATCGCGTTCAGATCCCAGAATATAGGCTTTTCCGGTTATCAAAACAAGAATGCTACCCTGCGATAGCTCGTGATCGACCGTTCTCTCTAGGTAAAACCGCAAAGATAGTTACGCGGTTCCGCCAAAATTGGCTCATTTGGCAGGGAGCCGCTTCGTTTTAGGAGCCCCTAGCGACCCGGAAGATTGTTCCAAATTCGCCGCTGATTCGACACTGCGCGGTGCGAAACTCAACACCGGTAAAGGGCGCATTATCAAACCGGCTTGTGAAGTAAGCGACGCGACCAAGGCCCGAAAATAGGGATAGGTCGCGATCTTGCCAACGCGCTCGACAAACAGCTCGCATGCGGGCTGGTCGCACTCTCCATCGATCCTGTAGCTGATGAGGTAGGTGGCATTAATCGAGAGAACTTTCCTCCGAGCCTGTCGGCAAACAACCTCAAAACCCAGAACGCCGTAGAGCGACCCTGATTCTGATTCTAGGAAACTCTCTAATAGACCTGCCGTCACATTATTTTGCCAGGCATCCGGATCGAGATCGAGCGCTTCCGGCTTCATTTCGAACTTGCTCACGGTCATTCGAATACTTCGTAGATTGGCACGAGCAACGAGGCTGTTATAGGTCTGAGGGTCCATTTTATTCGGATCTTGGGGCAATTGAACCACTCCTAACGCGCGCTGGCAAACCGACGTGGTTTGAAAGATTCCGCCTCTTCCGCACGTGCCCATCGGTTGAGCACGGTGCCCGCACACGGCAGGTTGAAGTTCGAATCCACGTGTCCCACGACAATATTCGGCGCCACTTGTAGATCATCAACGATGCCGCTCACCGTCCAACGCTCGTCCCGATGCGCGTCATCACCACGAGCTGTCGCGATCGCCCGCGCATAGGCTTCATGCGTGGTGATGTAGGCTGTCTCACCCAGGTGATGGAAAATGCGGGCGATAGTACGAAGAGTCAGATTTTTGGCTTGATCGCCAAACATTTGGCTTACCCGAGCCTCGGTCACATCGAGCCGCTTCGCCAAATCGCGAGCACGTAGACCCTTGCCGTTCAGAAGCGTTTGAATCTCGGTCTGGACTGCCAAAATCAGATCAGCTTCCGCCTCTTCGATGGCGTAGGTAATTGCGTCGCACGTGGCGGCATTTTCCTCGATCATCTTGGTCATCGTTCCGTTCCCTTCTGTTGTATGCCGTTCTCGAGCGGCAACAGGCTCTGGCGCGGTGCCTCGGGCTGCTGAACGAGTAACGCCACTTCCGAGCTGACACGCACCTCGGTCGTATAGAATGTCTGAAATCGATCGTCGGTACCGCGCCGTCCGATCACCAGGACGCCATCGGCAACGAATTCCTCGAGCCTACCAAAGCCGCCACCCTCGCAGCGGCGGAATGCCTGCTCGGGCATATTGTCGCACCCGGCGCAAAAGCGCTTGAAGGCTGCGACGAGTCTGAGGTGTGCCGATCTCTGGATTTTTGTTCTGAGGGTTTCCCAATCAGACGCGCGAATAGCGATTCGGCGATGCACACCCTCAAATCGCACCTCCATGTGCTCGCTCGGCGTCCGGTCGGCTGAGTCCACATCACCACCTCGCCGCTTAAGTTATTCATTAAGCTGAGCTCCGTCTAGCGCATTCTCTCGCGTGGTCAATCTGCTTGATCTCGGCGGCATACTTAATCTATAAGTAAAGTTAACGCGGTCGCTGGCGGGGGCGATCGGGTTAAGGTTCAGACCGAAAAGGGAATGACATGACGGCTTCGATTATCTTTTTCCCCGTCAACAACGGGGATATGACGCTCGCTACCTTCGACAATGACCAGCAATTGTTGATTGACCTGCATGTCCGCAAGGCGGCGGACGATCCCGATGACGACACGCCCGATGTGATGGCGCAGCTGCGCGAGCACCTCAAGCGCGACGAGAAGAACCGCCCCTATGTCGACGGCTTTCTGCTGAGCCACCCCGACAAGGATCATATCGGCGGATTAGTCAGCCATTTCCATCTCGGTCCGCCCGAGGAGTGGAACAAGGACGACGACAAGATCATCATTCGAGAAATGCTGTCCTCGCCGATCGTTTTCCGCCGGGCATCGACGGAGCATGTGCTGTGCGAAGACGCCAAAGCCTGGGCCAAGGAGGCTCGTCGGCGCGTTAAACTCTACCGCGACACCAAGACGATCGGTGTCGAAGGTAACCGCATCCAGATTTTGGGCGAGGACATCGACGGCAAGACCGACGACATCCTTGGTATCGTCGTCAAGACAGACAGCTTGCTGACGAGCCTGAATCGCGTTTCCGCAGGCGCATTCGAAGCTCGCCTGCTTGCGCCGCTGCCGAAGGGTGACGATGAAGAGGTCGATCAGCTTCTTGCCAAGAACCGCTCGTCGGTCATTCTGCGTTTTTCGATCCGCGGGGCCGGCTATCTCGATAAGTGCCGCTTCCTGTCGGGCGGCGATGCCGAGGTGGCGATTTGGGAACGGCTGTGGGACAAGCATGGCTCTAAAAACGCGGATTGGCTGCAATATGATATCCTTCAGACCCCGCACCATTGTTCGTGGCATAGCTTGAGCTACGACAGTTTTTCGACCTATGGTGAGGACGCGGAGGTTTGCGAGAGCGCTCGCAGCGCGCTTGCTCAGACGCGGAAGGGCGCGATCATCGTGGCCAGCTGCGAGCATATCGACCCGGAGGATGCCGACCCCCCGAGCGACAAGGCCAAGCGCGAATATATCTCTATTGTCGATGGCAAAAAGGACCGCTTCATCTGCGTCGCGGATGTCTGGGAGAATGAGGAGCAGCCGCTTCAATATGACATCGGTTCGAATGGCATTATCAAGGTGGTCAAGAGCGCGGCGAAGGCCGCGGTCACCGCCTTGGGAATCGGCGCCACCGCGGCACAGGCTCGGCCGCACGGAAGCTGAAGGATGTCGGATCGGGCAAGCGCGGACGCAGCTAATCATTTGCTGCGGGTTGCCAGGGAGCACCCGGAATGCGCAGGCGGCAAAGTTCTCGCCGACCTGCGCATTCGTCTCGATATGAAAGTCGAGATGCCACTGCATCTAAAGGCTGACGGCGTCAGTACGACCGGCGTTCGTACCATCGAGCCGGTGACCTTCGTCTTGCCGCCTGGTTACCCATGGCGGTCACCGAGCGTGACCCTACGGCCCGACTTTCCGCGGAGCTTCCCACATCTTCAGCCGGGCTCAGCGACGACCCTTCCGCGCCCCTGTCTTGTCGATGGCAGCCAGGACGAGTTCTTCCTTCAATGGGGCCTCGTCGAATACGGCATTTTCCATCTAATTGAACAGGTGGCGATCTGGCTACGCAAGGCGGCTATCGATGCGCTTATCGATTCGGCGCAGGGATGGGAGCCGATGCTCCGGCGGGATTTGGCGGATGTCATCGCGCTCGATGCCGATTCGGCCCGCCTTGCCGTCACGAAATCGGGCGGTTTTGCCACATGGGACGCTCGCTATTATCGCCGCGGCGAACGCGACGCCCGCGTCACGGTCGCGGCGTCGGCGTTTATCACCAGCGAGGGTAAAGCCGTTCCGCTTCGCCACAAGAGCGACGATGACCAATTTACGGCGTCCCGCGACAAGACCGACGTCACCATCGGCCGAACGGTCGTCGGCATCGTGTGGCCGGACAAGCTTCCCAGTGGCAAGCCGCATGTCAGCGATCGATATTGGCCCGAAGACATCGCGAGCCTTGGCGACCTGCGCGATCGGGCGCTTCAGTTTGGCTGCGAGCGCGGTTTCGAACAGCTGCTTTCCAACATTGAGCGATCCTTCGCCGGCCTCGTGTTGCGTGCGCCGATTCCAATCGGCATTCTGTTATGTGTCAGGCGTCCGGTGCATTTGATCAACTCGGCATCACCGATCGAACTCCTGCCTTATGTCGTCGAAATTCGTCCCGAGCCACGACGCGGATCGCTATTTGCTCAAGGCGACAAGGAGCCGGTGGCGCCGGCAATGCACTATCAGCTTTTGACCGCAGCTCTCCTACGGACCCTGTCCGCCGCGCCCGCCCGGCCGGCTATCGCAATGCTCGGATGCGGCAGCGTTGGGTCGAAACTTGCACTACACGCCGCGCGGGGCGGGCAGGAGGTTGTCGCGGTAAGCGACCAGGGGTCTTTGCGTCCGCATAACATGGCGCGGCATGCCTTGGGGGGGCGACATATCGCCACCGATAAGGCTGAAGCGCTCGCCGAAGAATTGCGCGACCTCAAGCAGCAGCCAGCGGTTTACAATGGGGATATTGCCGCTGCCTTGCGCTTTCCTGCATCGAGGAGGGACATCTTGCCGGCAGCTTCAGAAGCGGTGGTGAACGCGACCGCATCGCTTTCGGTCCGCGAGGCGCTCGTTGGATCGACGCAAGAGCGTGATCGTCCGCGTCTGTTCGAAGCGGCGCTGTTCGGAAAGGGCCGGGTAGCATATCTTCTCGTCGATGGAAAAGGCCATAACCCCAATCATTCGGACCTTATGGCCGAGCTCTATGCGACCATCGACGATAGCGAGACGGCGGCGCTATTGTTCGACCCCGATGAAGGCCTCGCTCAGATACAGATCGGTCAAGGCTGCGGATCTTTGACCATGGCCGTCGACGACGCACAGCTTTCGATGATGACGGCTGCACTGTCGAAGGAGATTGGACGGGCGCTCGATCACCCCGTGAAAGAGGGGGCGATAGTGATTGGGGTCTCTGAGGAGAACTCGCCGGCAACACGCTGGAGCAAACAGGCCGTCCCTTCGTTCGAAACTGTGCTGATCGACGGTAGTGACGGTTGGCAACTCAGGATTTCCCAGCGGGTCGCCAAGCGGATCCGACAAGACGCCAAGCTCTATGGCAATGTCGAAACCGGCGGGATCATGATCGGCTTGAGCAGTGCCCGGCTCAAGACCGTGACGGTCGTTGACCTGCTCGATGCGCCGCCGGACAGCACGCGGTCAGCCAGTCTGTTTCTCCTCGGCACGCAGGGACTTCAGGCGCAAATCAACGATCGCCATGAAGTCAGCGGCCGGACGCTGTTCGATGTAGGCACATGGCATAGCCATTTGGCCGAGCAGGGGCCGTCGCCGACCGATTGGCGCACCGCCGCCGATCTCGCCGCTGGTCGAGCCCCGCCGTCGGTGCTGTTGATCGCCACGCCGACCCGTTTCCATGCGCTCATAGCGAAGAAGGGCGAATCACGATGAAAAGCTGGTTTCCGCTCACCGATTATGAGTTCTACGCTTTCCTTTCCGCGGGGATGATCGTCATCGCCGCTATTGATCTCGCCTTTGGCGGCTCGACGCTGATCACCCGGTCTTCCTGGACAGTGGCGGCCGGGGTCTTCTGGATAGTAATCGCCTATCTGATCGGTCAGCTGCTGGCGGGACCGTCGTCGAGCTTTCTCGAGCATTTGGTCGGCCGCCGCTTCTTCCATCCGCCAGGCGAGGTCCTTCTCGGTTTTGCAACACCCCGTTGGCGCGAAAAGTTGCTCTGCGCGGTTGCAGGCGCCCGTGAATATCAGCCGTTCGCCCCAACGCTCGCCACGTCCATCAAGGATAAGGCCGCAACATTGCTGGGTGGTGTCGTGCCAGCGGATGCGGAGACGGTTTTCCAGATCGCCTTTCCCAAGGCGAGGACTTCGGCTGATACAGCGAGGCGGCTCGATACATTCAGTAACGTCTACGGGATGTGCAGGAATGTAAGCTTCGCGGCTTGTATTGCGGCAGCCGTGCTCGCGACGGCGGCCATCAGACACTGCGATGTGCAGGCCGGATGGTGTGCGGCAGGAGCGGTGGTCCTCGCAGTCGGCATGTTCGGCCGCTTCATGAAATTCTACGCCGCCTATTCGCGCGAGGTGCTGCGGACGTTCAATTCGGTTCAGAGCTGATGAGCACGACCGAGATATTCGATGTCGAACATGGTCAATGCTCGCTGATCACCAGCACGACAGGCGAACATATGCTGATCGACTGCGGTCACAATAGTACTTCGGGCTGGCGACCTTCGAGCCATCTCGCTTCGCGCGGTATCGGCTGGCTCGAGGAACTCATGATCACGAATTGCGATGAAGATCACGCCAGCGATCTCGTCGCTCTTCGCGAGAAGATTGGCATCGGCATTTTATCGCGTAACCCGACGGTGAGCGGAGAAGACCTGCTTCACCTCAAGAGCCAGGGCGGCATGGGGCGTGGCATCGCCGCCCTTGCGGCCATGACGGGCGGCTACACCGAAGCAGTGACCCAGCAGCCCTATTTCGACGGACTGCGGACGACCCAGTTCTGGAACCGCTATCCTGACGACTTCATTGACGAAAATAATCTCAGCCTTGTGTCTATCCTGCGCTGGCCGAAGATCTCGATCTGCTACGCCGGCGATATGGAAGTGGCGGGTTGGAAACGACTACTTCAGCGCCCCGATTTCCGAGCTGCGATGAGCGACATCACCATTCTGGTGGCATCTCATCATGGTCGACAAAATGGCTATTGCGCCGAGCTTTTTGCGCAGACAGGTCTTAATCCCGAAATGATCGTCATTTCGGATAGTGGCATCCAATATGCTTCCCAGGAAACGGTCGCGCTCTACCGCAAGCACGCTCGGGGGTTTCCGCATAATGGTGGCCGGCGGCATGTACTGACGACTCGTCGCGATGGCCGGATCGTGATCGATATGCTGAGTGGGGCTGTGGCTACGTCGCGTTAGAGCGCTATCGTCTATGGCACGCTTTATCGGGATGAACGGACGTCCGAAGTTGGGGATCGCGAAAGCACCGCTGGATGTCGCCTTGTGGGTCTTTTGTATGCAACCTGATATCAACCATCATGGGATCTAGCCTTCGCATCAACCAGACGACCGGAGTCGGCCAGTTGCCGAGCGGCGGATACCTTTGAGACGATAGTGGAT
>JAIEPP010000448.1 GCA_019748335.1 Xanthobacteraceae bacterium | reverse complement strand
GTGCATGCCGGCGTCGGCAAGTCCGAGCTGATCATCCTCAGCATACCGGACTCGCTGTTGAAGGGCGCCGACAACGAAAAATTGGTCCGGCACGTGCGCTCACTCAACCCGACCGCCAAGATCGTCGCGACCGCGGAGCTGCTGTCCGGCGTCAACGATCTCTACGAGGCCGGCGCCGATTTTGTGACGGTGAACCGCATCAGCGACGCTCACCAGCTCTACAAGGTGATCGAGGCCGCGCAGGCGGGGCTGCTGGAAGACAAGCGCGCCGAGACCGATGCGCTGCTCAACGAGCGCCGCGAAGTGCTGCCGTAGGGTTTAGATTCTTTTTTTGACGCGTTTTCTTCACGCGAACCGGTGTCCACTTCGCTTGAAAACGCTCTAGAGACTGCTCTCCTGAGCCATCGCGTCGGCGAAAGCGGCGCGGCGACGGGCGATAAAGCCGGCGATCAGGATCGCCGCCACCAGCAGCCAGACCGTGACCGCGATCGGGCTCTGGACATAGATCCAGGGATCGCCGTCGCTCAGGAACAGCGCCTCGCGAAAGTGCTTTTCGATGTTGGGGCCGAGGATGAGGCCGACCACGAGTGGCGCGAGCTGGAATTTCAACTTGTTGAAGGCGTAGCCGACGATCCCGGCGGCCAGCAGCACCCAGACATCGAAGATGCTGTTGCGGACGCTGTAGGTGCCGATGACGGACAGCACCAGCAGCAACGGAATGAACAGGTAGTGGGGGATCCGCAGCAGGCTGACCCAGACGCCGACCATCGGGATGTTCAGCGCCAGCAGCATCACGTTGCCGATATAGGCCGAGGCGATCAGGCCCCAGAAGATTTCCGGATGCTGGGTGATCAACAGCGGCCCGGGCTGAATGCCCTGTACCAGCATCGCCGAGATCATCAATGCTGCGATCGGCGTAAAGGGAATGCCGAGCGCCAGCAGCGGCACCAGCGAGGCGGTGGCGGCGGAGTTGTTGGCGGCCTCCGGGCCGGCGACGCCTTCGATCGCGCCGGTGCCGATTTCATCGGCGTATTTCGAGGTGGCCTTTTCCAGCCGGTAGGCGGCGAACGAGGCCAGCGTCGCTGCCGGCCCCGGCACCAGTCCGAACAGAAAGCCCAAGAACGTGCCGCGCAGCCACGACGGCACGGCACGCTTCCATTCGGTGCGGGTCGGTAACAGATCGCGCATCTTCACCGACTCCGGGCGGTTGGCGGCATGCGCCCTGTCCTCGACCAGCAGCATCAACTCGGCGAAGCCATAGAGCCCGACCACGACCGGCACCAGCGACACGCCCTCGGCAAGGTCCGGAATCCCGAACGTAAAGCGCGTCTCGCCGGTGACGGCCTCCTGGCCGATGGTCCCCAGCATCAGCCCGAGCGTCATCGGCAGCAGCGCAGAAGCCAGTGTGCCGCCGGATATGCGCGACATCACGATCAGGCCGCCGGCGGTGAGGGCGAAGAACTCAGCCGGCCCGAACAGGATCGCGAGATTGGCCAACGACGACGAAAACATCATGACGCCGACGACCGCGAGCGTGCCGCCGACGAATGAGCCGACCGCGACAATGGTCAGCGTTGCGCCGGCGCGGCCCTTCTTGGCGAGTTGGTACCCGTCGATCGCCGTCACGACGGAGGCGGACTCGCCGGGGATGTTGAGCAGGATCGCCGTGGTCGAGCCGCCATACATCGAGCCGTAGAAAATGCCGGCCATCATGATCAGGCCCGCGGTCGGATCGAGCGAAAATGTCAGCGGCAGGATCAGCGCGACGCCGGCGACCGGCCCAAGCCCCGGCAGCACGCCGATCGCGGTACCCGCGAATGCGCCGACAAAGGCGGCGAGCAGATTGGTGGGGGTGGCTGCGATCTGCAGCCCGTAGAGCAGGCCCTGGAGGGAATTCATTCTAAAACAGCCATTGCTTGAACACGCCGCCGGGCAGTTGCACCTTCAGGAGCCGCACGAAGAACACTTCAAAACTCAGCGCGATCACGATGGCGTAGATCGCAAGCCGCGCCACCGACCGCTTCGGATCGTCAGACAACAGCCACATGCTCGCCAGCAGAAACAGCGCCGACGCGATCATGTTGCCGATCAAGGGCATCGCCACGAAGTAGATCGCAAACGCCGCCAGCACCTTTAGCAGCCGGCGCAGGTCGGCGCCTTCAGGCAGCGAAAACGTCGCCGGCATCGGATCGTCGGCGCCGCCGTGTTTTTCGAGCAGCACGGAAACCGCCGAGATCGCGAGCAGGATAGCGACGGCGATCGGAAAAATCGCCGCGCCCGGCTTGTGCCAACGGCCGACCGACAGCGTCTGCCAGGCGTCCACGCCATAGCCCGCGGCCAGCAGCAGCGCGAGCAGGCCGACAAACCGCCGCGCCGGCGGCAGCCCGAAACTTTGCGTCGGTGTCACTTGTCGTCATCCAGGAATTTGATGACGTCGCGGAACTTGGCGTCGTAGCCGGCCAGTTCCTGCTTCATGTCGTCGCCGATCTTGGGATCGGAGGTATAGCCGTTGGCTTTCAGGAAACTCTTGAACTCGTCGCTTTCGACGATGGTCTTCGAGACCGCCGTCAGCTTCTCGAGAATCGCCTTCGGCAGGCCGTTGGGCGCGATCACGTAATAGCCGACCGGAAAGGTGTCTTTCCACGGCGTCTCGCCGATCGGCTTGGCGTCCGGCAGCAGATCGTATTTGCCCTGCTGGAACACCGCGAGCACGCGCAGCTTGCCGGCATCGATCTGGCCCTTCATGCCCGGCGCAAAGCCCGATGAGCCGTCGACACGGCCGCCGAGGGCCGCCAGCGTCGCTTCGCCGCCGCCGCCGGTGAACGGCACGGTAACGATGCGCAGCCCGGCGAGCTTGTTGAGCTGCTGAATGACGATGTCGTTGATCGAGCGCAGGCCGGAGACCGAGACCTTCAGCTTGCGCGGATTGGCTTTGGCCTCCGCGATGAAATCATCCAGCGTTTTCCAGCGCGCGTCGGCGGGTACCGCGAGGATCACCGGCAGGTCCGACAATTTGGCGATCGACTGGTAGTCATTGGCCGACTTCCAGGCGAGGCCTTTCATTTCCAGCGGCTGATAGGCCAGTGATGAGCTGGAGCCGAGGCCGATCGTATAGCCATCCGGCGTGGCGCGGATCACGGCGCCGGTGCCGATGGTCGCGGAGGCGCCGGGCTTGTTCTCGACGATCACCTTGACCTTGAGTTGCTTCTCCAGCAGCTCGGCATATTTACGGCTGATCGGGTCGGTCGAACCGCCCGGCGCGTAGGGCACATAGAACGTGATGTCGCGGGTCGGCCATTCGTCGGCAGCGCGCGCCGACTGGGAGAGCCCCGCGACCGCTGCCAGCAGGACGAACCCGGCCCATGCCGCCCGACGTAAATTCGATTGAAAACGCATCATGTCTCTACCCAACGCCTGTTTCTTGTTTTTGTGGCTGGGACCATGGCGATGGAGACCTTGCCTCGTCAATCGTTTTTCCTGTTTCGGCCATGTCTCAGCGTGGCCTCCACCATGCCCGTCAGCGATATCCTGCCCTGCGTATTGACGCTGGCGCGGGCGGTTGAGTCCGGCTAATGCACATGTTCCATCCAGCGAGATTTTGAGAAAATGGCCGACACGATCCAGGAAGTTCTGCAAGCCTTTGCCAATGGCGAACTCGTCGTCGTTACCGACGATGACGACCGGGAGGGCGAGGGCGATTTGATCGTCGCGGCCTCGCTGTGCACTGCCGAGAAGATGGCCTTCATCATCCGCCATACCTCCGGCATCGTCTGTGCGCCGATCACCACCGAGGACGCCCGCCGGCTGCGGCTCGATCCGATGGTGGCGCATAACGACTCCAACCACACCACCGCGTTCACGGTTTCGATCGACTACAAGCCCGATGGCGGCACCGGGATTTCGGCGGACGAGCGTGCGTCCTGCTGCCGCGCGCTCGCCAATCCCAATGCCGGCGCCAATGACTTTGCCCGGCCCGGTCACATCTTCCCGCTGATCGCCCGCGACGGCGGCGTGCTGCTGCGCTCCGGCCATACCGAGGCCGCGGTCGATCTCTGCAAGCTCTCGGGCCTGCCGCCGGTCGGCGTCATCAGCGAGTTGATGAACGACGACGGCACCGTGATGAAGGGCGAGCAGGTCGCCAAATTCGCCGCTGCCAACAAGCTCAAGCACGTCACGATCGCGGACATGATCGCCTACCGCCAGGCGCGCGAAAAGCTGATCGAGCGGGTCGCGACCTTTACCACCGAAAGCCCGATCGGGCCGTTGCAGGGTTATGCCTACCGTTCCCCGTTCGACGAGATCGCCCACGCCGCCTTCGTCTATAACGGCATCGGTGATGGCAAGAACGTGCTGACGCGGCTGCACAAGCCCAACATCGTGAAAGACCTCTTCACCGGTCAGGCTCGCATGCAGGTGGTGCTGAACCATTTCAAGCAGGCCGGCCGCGGCGTGCTGGTCTATCTGCGCGATGGCGCCGCCGGGGTTCCGGTTGAGCCGGTCGGCGAGCAGAAGTCGGCGGAAGCCGATCGCAACAGGCAGTGGCGTGAAGTCGGCGTTGGCGCGCAGATTTTGCGCGATCTCGGTATTACCTCGATCCGCCACCTGACTTCGTCGGTACACGATTACAAGGGACTGTCGGGCTTCGGCATCGAGATCACCTCCAACGAGAAGCTGGAAGGCTAGTGGTCACCGTCATTCCCCGGTGCGCGATTGCGCACCCGGGGCATGCGAAGCATGAACCCGGAATCCAGGGATTCCCCGGGGTGCAATTGCACCCCTGAGGTCTGGTGCTAACGCACCATCCGGGAATGACAGCGGAGAGATTGCGCTTCTGGCCGTAGACCTTTAGTTTGTCGGCCAATTCCGCAACGAGGATGCGAAGGGGATTTTTCATGAGCGTGCGCCCTCAGACCAAGGACAAGCCGACGGCGGCGGGTTTCCAGTGGGACGATCCGTTCCTGCTCGATGAGCAGCTCACCGAAGACGAGCGCATGATCCGCGACACCGCGCGCGCCTATGCGCAGGACAAGTTGCTGCCGCGCGTCACCAAGGCCTATCTCGAAGAGAAGACCGACCGCGAGATCTTCAACGAGATGGGCGAACTCGGCCTGATCGGGATCACGCTCCCTGAGGAATATGGCTGCGCCAATGCGAGCTACGTGGCCTATGGCCTGGTGGCGCGCGAGATCGAGCGCGTCGATTCCGGCTACCGCTCGATGAACTCGGTGCAGTCCTCGCTGGTGATGCACCCGATCTACGCCTATGGCGACGAGAACCAGCGCAAGAAATACCTGCCCAAGCTTGCGACCGGCGAATGGGTCGGCTGCTTCGGCCTGACCGAGCCGGATGCCGGTTCCGATCCCGGCGGCATGAAGACCCGCGCCGAGAAGGTCTCCGACGGCTACCGGATATCAGGCAGCAAGATGTGGATTTCCAATGCGCCGATCGCCGACGTTTTCGTGGTCTGGGCCAAGTCCGCCGCCCACGACAATCAGATCCGCGGTTTCATCCTCGACAAGGGCATGAAGGGCCTGTCGGCGCCGAAGATCGGCGGCAAGCTCAGCTTGCGCGCCTCCATCACCGGCGAGATCGTGATGGACGGCGTGGTGGTACCGGAGGAGGCGCTGTTGCCCAACGTCTCCGGCCTGAAGGGGCCGTTCGGCTGCCTCAACCGCGCCCGCTACGGCATTTCCTGGGGCGTGCTCGGCGCCGCCGAGGACTGCATGCATCGCGCACGGCAATACACGCTCGACCGCAAGCAGTTCGGTCGGCCGCTGGCGGCGACCCAGCTGGTGCAGAAGAAGCTCGCCGACATGCAGACCGAGATCGCGCTCGGCCTGCAGGCCTCGTTGCGCGTCGGCCGCCTGATGGACGAGGGCAAGATGGCGCCGGAGATGATCTCGATCGTCAAGCGCAACAATTGCGGCAAGTCGCTCGACATCGCCCGCGTGTCGCGCGACATGCACGGCGGCAACGGTATCCAGATCGAATATCACGTGATGCGCCACACAGCGAACCTAGAAACCGTGAACACCTACGAAGGCACCCACGACGTCCATGCCCTGATCCTGGGCCGGGCGATCACGGGCATTCAGGCGTTTTCGTAAGGTCTCTACTCCGTGGTGCTCGGAGCGACATAAACCATGCTCGTCATGGCCGGGCTTGACCCGGCCATCTACGACTTCCTTTTTCCGCCAAGACGTGGATGCCCGGCACAAGGCCGGGCATGACGAAATAAAAAAACGCGGGCGCTCCCATGGCCGACAACGAAGACATCCCGTTCAACCGCGACTTCCCGCTCAAGCCCGGCGTCGTCGACGAGGCTCGCCCCGGGGTGCGGCGGGTGCTCTGCAACAATCCGAGCCCGTTCACCTTCACCGGCACGGTCAGTTACATCGTGGGCAAGGGCAAGGTCGCGATCATCGATCCCGGTCCGGACGACGAGGCGCACGCGAAAGCGCTGCTGGACGCCGTGCGCGGCGAGACGGTGACGCATATCCTGGTCACCCACACCCATCGCGACCATTCGCCGAACACTGCGCGGATCAAGGCTGCCACCGGCGCGCCTGTCTATGCCGAGGGACCGCATCGCGCCTCGCGACCGCGCTTCGAGAGCGAGAAGCACAGTCCGGAATCCGGCGCCGACCGTGACTTTCGTCCGGATATCGAGGTCGGGAACGGCGACACCATCGAAGGCCAGGGGTGGGCGCTCGAAGCGGTGGCGACGCCGGGCCACACCGCCAACCATCTGGCGTTCGCCTGGCCGGAGCGGAAGATCAACTTCGTCGGCGATCACGTGATGGGCTGGTCGACCTCGATCGTGGCGCCGCCGGACGGATCGATGATCGATTACATGGCCTCGCTGGAACGTTTGGAGCGTCGGCCCGAGGATCTGTATTTCTCGGGCCACGGCCCTGAAATTCCGGAGGGGCCGCGTTACGTGCGCTTCCTGGCCCGGCACCGCCGGGCACGCGAAGCCTCGATCCTGCATCGCCTCGCCAAAGGGGAGGCTGATATCCCGACCATGGTGCGCGCGATCTATATCGGCCTCGACCCACGGCTGACCAATGCCGCCGGCTATTCGGTGCTGGCGCATCTTGAAGATCTGGTCGGGAGGGGCATCCTGGCGACCGACGGCGATCCCGTGATCGGCGGCATCTACCGGATGGCGTGAGGGCCTACTTCTTCACCGTCTTGGCCTGAACCTTGGCCGGTGCCTGCGGCTTCTTTGTTGCCGGCTTGGAATTGGCGTTGTCGACGGCGGTGTTGATGTCTTCGATCAGCTTGGAAACGCGCGCCGCGTTACTGCCGAGATCGCCCTCGAAATAGCGTGAGGAGGAGCGGATATCGACGCGCGAATCCTCGCCGTCAGGGGTAATGCGGATCGAGACGTCTTCGCGGAATCCCATGATCGGCGTGCGCGCCACCGCCTCGATGCGGCCGATACGGCGGGGCAGCTGCGGCGGGCGCTCGTCGATCACAAGCCATTTGCGCTTGGTGACCAGCGCCAGCGTCACGTCGTAAGCGCGCTGCGGCGGAACTTCGAGTTCCACGGTCTCGATCTCGGGATAGGCCAGCCGCTGCTGCTCGGCCGAATAAAGGCCGGCATAGACCGCGGAGTTGGCGCCTTCGCCGCTGCGCAGTCGCGCCAAGGCCTCGAAGCGCGGCGGGTCGATCGGATCGGTGGTGATGTCGTGGATCGGCGGCAGTCTGCGGTACTGCAGGGCGAGATAGGCCGGGTAGGCGAGGATGACGGCGTCGATCAGCAGCGCCAGCAGGATCCGGCTCATGCCGCGCGAGCCGTTCTGCCAGATCGCGGCAAATGCCGCGAGACCCACCAGGATGGAGAGGCCCGCCAGCGCCAGCGCGCCGAAGAAGGTCGCCAGCGCCGGCTTCATTTCGAGGAAGCCGAAACGCACGATCAGGATCGAGACCACGACCGCGATCACGGAGAAGACGGCGAGGTTGCGCGACCAGGTGGCGAGACCGGACACGGGCTCCGACTGGTAGGGAGCGGAAAACCTGCGGGCCATGAAAAAAATCTGCCGGTTGGAGCGACGCCGGGCCAATGGCGCCGGTCGCCGAATAAGCGCGTTTGAGACCACGGACCTGCGGCAATTTCAAGGGAGATCGGGTTGGCGAATGGCGAGTGGCGAATAGGGTAAAAAAGGGGCCTCGGCTGGCCACTCCTCCCTATTCGCTACTCCCATTCGCTACTCGCCTTTGCGTCTCACGCCGCTGCGTTCGGGAAGCTGTAAGCCTTGAACTGGTCGCGCAGCGCGGTCTTCAGGATCTTGCCCGTGGCGGTGTGCGGGATGCCTTCGACGAAGGCGACGTCGTCGGGCATCCACCATTTCGCGATCTTGCCATCCATGTATTTCAGGATGTCCTCGCGCGAGGCTTTCTGGCCGGCCTTGAGCTGCACGATCAGCAGCGGCCGCTCGTCCCACTTGGGATGATGGATGCCGATCACGGCCGCTTCCGCGACCGCGGGATGGCCGACCGCGAGGTTTTCCAGATCGATCGACGAAATCCATTCGCCGCCCGACTTGATGACGTCCTTGGAGCGATCGGTGATCCGCATGTAGCCGTGCGCGTCGATGGTGGCGACGTCGCCGGTGTCGAAATAGCCTTCATCGTCGAGGATGTTGGTATCGACCCGGAAATAGGCTTTCGACACCGCCGGCCCGGAGACCTTGAGCCGGCCGAAGGTCTTGCCGTCCCACGGCAGTTCCTTGCCGGCATCGTCGGTGATCTTCATCTGGACGCCGTAGGGCGGATAGCCCTGGGTCTGCAGGATATCGAGCCGCTCTTCGCCTTCGAGCTGATCGAACGGCGGCTTCAGGGTGGCGAGCGTGCCGAGCGGGCTCATCTCGGTCATGCCCCAGGCGTGGCGAACCTGCACGCCCATGTCGACGAAGGCCTTGATCATCGAGCGCGGCATCGCCGAGCCGCCGCACACCACCATGCGCAGATGCGGCAACTTGAGATGATTGGCGGCCATGTGGTTCAGCAGCATCAGCCATACCGTCGGAACGCCGGCGGTATAGGTAACCTTTTCGGTATCGAGGAGTTCGTATACCGAAGCGCCGTCGAGCTTCGGGCCGGGCATGACGAGCTTGGTGCCCATCGAGGGCGCCGAGAACGCGATACCCCAGGAGTTGGCGTGGAACAGGGGAACGACGGGCAGCATGACGTCGGCGGCCGAGGTGCCCAGCGCGTCCTTCGAATTGGCCAGCAGCGCGTGGATCACGTTGGAGCGGTGCGAATACAGCACGCCCTTGGGATCGCCCGTGGTGCCCGAGGTATAGCACATCGCGGCGGCGGTGTTTTCGTCAAAGTCCTTCCAGGCGAACTTGCCGTCGGCTTCCGCGATCCAGTCCTCATAGGCGACCGCGTTCTTCAGCGTGGTCTGCGGCATATGGGCCTTGTCGGTCAGCACGATATAGCGTTCGACGCTGGGCAGGCTGTCGGCGATCTTTTCCAGCATCGGCACGAAGGTGATGTCGACCATCACCACGCGGTCCTGCGCATGGTTGATGATCCAGGAGATTTGTTCGGGGAACAGCCGCGGATTGACGGTATGGCAGATCGCGCCGATCCCCATGATGCCGTACCAGACTTCGAGGTGGCGCCAGGTATTCCAGGCGATGGTGGCGACGCGGTCGCCGAGCTTGATGCCGTCGCGTTGCAGCCGCTGCGAGACTTTCAGCGCGCGGGCGTGAATTTCGGCGTAATTGGTGCGATGAATGGGACCTTCGACCGACCGGGTCACGACTTCCTGCGTGCCGTGGTACTTCGCCGCGTGTTCGATAATCCGGTGGCAAAGCAAAGGCCAGTCTTGCATCAATCCGAGCATACGCACGTTCCTCCCGAGGTTTATTCGCTCCCGCATGATCCCGCCAAAATGCGAGCGAGTTGGCGTGCGATCATGGAATTGACATGAACTGTAGCGCGGAGAATGCAAGCCGAAAATGGGCTTCTGGTGCCTTTGGCCGCACGGAAGCGGCAATGGTTACCGTTGCGGCGGCGTTGCTGCTGCTGGCCGCTCAGGCCGCCCCTGTTCAGGCCGCGAAGGGCACCCGCCTGCCGCCCTGGGGCGACCTGTTCGGCGCTGGCCCGCCAAGGGGAGAGCCAAGGGGAGCGCAAAGGCTTCGGGGCAGCGTCCACCGTGCGGCGGTACCGCTGCCGCGACCGCGTCCGGCCGACGCGCCGGCTGCGCAGGCGAGCCCGCCCGTTGCCGGGGTGCCGCAGGTGGCCCCCGAGGCGGCCAAGCCGTCCGAGCAGGCCGCGCCTGCGCCA
>JAIEPP010000116.1 GCA_019748335.1 Xanthobacteraceae bacterium | reverse complement strand
GGCGAGGCCGCCAAAGGCGAGGCCGCCAAAGGCGAGGCCGCGAAGGACGACGCCGCCAAGACTGAAACCGGCAAGACTGAGACCGCCAAGCCCGAAACCGCCAAGAGCGACGATAAGCCCGAGGCCAACAAGCCCGCTGTCGAGGGCAAGCCTGATGCGGCCAAGTCCGAGACCGCAAAGGTTGACGCCCCCAAAGATACTCCCAAGGATACCGCAAAGGACAGCAGCGGAAGCGAGCCGAAATCGTTGCGGCCCGACCCGGTTCCGCCGGTCACCCCGGCACCGGCGGGGTCCGCGACTTCAGCCAGCGGTACGCCCGAATCTGCTGCAAATTCGGCCACGGCGAGCCCATCTGCCCCGGCGCCTGCAGCCGTGACAGCGTCGGCACCTCCCGTGGTGCCCGCGGGCCCGCCCGTGCCGCCGATTTCCCAATAGCGATCTTTCCATAAGCTGACCGGCTGGCCGTCTCCGGCTCGGCTTGACCGCCTCTAGAGTGTTGCTCTAGAGTATTGGTCTAATCGATTTCGAGGGCCGATGCGGTGACCACGGCGCGGGAAGATCTGCTGGCGGCGGGATTGGCGGTATTCGACCGCGACGGCTTCGAGGGCGCGACGGTGGCCGCGATCAGAACCCGCGCGCGGGCCTCCAACGGCAGCTTCTTTCATTTCTTCGGCTCCAAGAAGGAACTGGCCGGCACGCTGTTTCTGGAAATCCTCGGCCGCTATCATGCTTCCGTCCTCGCCGCGGTCGATCGACCCTGCGGCGCGCGCGAAGGCGTGGCGCGGCTGATCCGGGCGCATCTCGACTGGGTGGTGAACTCACGGCGCGAAGCCCGCTATCTGTTCGAGATTTCCCGCAGCGAATGGACCGACGAAATCCGCGGCGCACAGCGCGCGCAGAATGCGCGGCTGGCGGAAGCGGTCGAACGATGGCGTGCGCCGCTGCTCGCGCGCGGCGAATTGCTGCCGATGACGGCGACCTTGTTCTTCAGCCAGATCATCGGACCGGCGCAGATCTTCTGCCGCGCCTTTCTGTCGGGCCGCGATCGCGCCGATCCAAGAGACCAGATCGATACCCTGATCGCCTGCGCCACCCGTGCGGTGGTCGCGCCGGATGCGGACAACAGGCCGGGAGAAAATTCATGATTGCCAATACCGACCCTGATTTCGCTCCGATCGAAACGCGGATTCGCGACCATGTCGGACGGCAGGGCTTCATGAGTCATATCGGCGCGGAATTGTCCGAACTGGCGCGCGGCTCGTGCACGCTGGAGGTCGATCGCCGGCCGGAACTGCTGCAGCAGCACGGCCTGTTCCACGGCGGCGTCACTGCCTTTCTGGTCGACAACGCCACCACCATCGCGGCCGCGACGTCGCGCGGCCAGTCGGCGCTGACGGCGGAATACAAGCTGAACTTGCTGTCGCCGGCGGTGGGCCAGCGCCTGATCTGCCGCGCGCGCGTGATCAAGCCCGGACGTCAGGTCGCCGTGGTCGCGGCCGACGTGTTTTGCGTGACCGATGGCGTCGAGAAGCACACCGCGACGGCGCTGGCCTCGATCGCGATGCTCGACGAGAAGGCGGCCGCCCGAATGGCAGGCTAAAAGTTCAAGCCCGGCCTGAGGGCCGGGCTTGAGGTTCTTGATATCGTTTTCGAATAAAGCGCGTTACTTTTCGGTCTCGGCCGGCTCGTCGTCGTGCTGGGCTTCCGGATCGAAGAACTCGCCGGCGGCGGCGAGCGCCTCGGCGGCGGCGTCCTGGTCTTCCCGGCGGGTCGAGATGTCCTCGCCACGGTTGATGCGCTCGGCCTCATCGGCGCTGCGCGCCACGGTGACGCTGACGCTGACTTCGACTTCCGGATGCACGGCGATCGAGATCGAGTGCTTGCCGATGGTCTTGATCGG
Source organism: Xanthobacteraceae bacterium (assembly GCA_019748335.1). Classification (GTDB taxonomy): domain Bacteria; phylum Pseudomonadota; class Alphaproteobacteria; order Rhizobiales; family Xanthobacteraceae; genus Bradyrhizobium. The sequence goes on along the minus strand of JAIEPP010000116.1, from coordinate 8,377 downwards.
TGCGTCGAGCATGACCTGGCTGCGGCTGATGGTGACGCCGTCGGCTTCGAACGACGCGATGATGTCGCGAACGCTGACCGAACCGAACAGCTGGCCGGTTTCGGAGGCCTGACGCAGCACGACGACGTTGCGGCCGTTGATCTTCTCCGCGACCTTGTTCGCTTCTTCCTTGGACTTGAGGTTGTTGGCCTCGAGCTCGGCCTTCATGCCGTCGAACTTGGAGCGGTTGGCGGCGGTGGCGCGCAGCGCCTTGCCGCGCTTGAGCAGAAAATTGCGGGCAAACCCGTCCTTGACGCGGACGAGTTCGCCCATCTGGCCGAGCTTGGCGACGCGTTCCAGCAAAATGACTTCCATGTTCGTTCTCCTTGTTTGAAGTGATCAGTGTTTGGTGTGAGCGGGATGGTGAAACTTCAGGACGCCGGCAGCGGCGGCGGCTTGCCGCGCTGGTAGCGCTCGCGAAATCCGAAAACGGCGTCGGCAAGGCCGAGCGCGATCATCGCCAACACCGGCCAGCCGAACACCACGACGATGGCGTAGGTGCAGGACAGCCAGATCGCGCGGCTCTTCAGCGCCAGCGTCAGCGTGTGCAGCACGGCAAAACCGGTGAAGGCGTACGCCATCATCAGCGCGGTGGTGGCGATTTGCGCGAACATGGCGGCAATTCCGCCGACGAAGCAGATCGCCAGCGCGAGCGACAGCACCACCAGCGTCATCGGCGGCAGTTCGGCGGCCCTGAGAACGGGCCAGGGCCGGTGCAGACGGCCCGATGTGGCCGTGATCTTTGCCGCGAGCCAGAGGTTGAGGGTGAACGTCATCATTGCGACGATCGCCGCCGCCGGTGGCGCGATGACGGCGAGGGCCGCGACCCAGCGCTCGATATCGCCTGATGATGCGGGATCGCGCGGACCGAGAATCCGCAACAGGCCGCGACGCAGCGTACCGGTGATGGTCTCGGCGTCGGTGCCGAGCGTCAGCAGGGCGGCGATGGTGGTGAGCGCGGCAAAGCCCGCGATCCAGAGCAGAATGCGGCCGACCGGGTACCATTCCATCGTCGGTGCCGCCGGCGCCGAACCGGTCGCAGGCGTGGTGCCGGAGACCGGGCGGCCGAGCAGGGCAAGATGGCCGAGCCACCAGGCGGGCAGGGCGACGGTGAGGGCGAAGGCGACACAGTAAGGCAGGCCGAAGATCGCGCCGAGACCGGAAGCGGCGGCGATACCGCCGATCGTGGCCGCGATCGGTCCCCATCCCATCGCCGCGACCATCAGCGGCAGCGGCGCCAGGTAGAACAGCACGAGCGAGATCAGCGCGCCCGAGATGATCGAGGCGAACATCAGCGCCGACGCAGTGCCGGCCGCAAGCGCAATGAGGATAATCGCGATCATCAGCTGTCCCGCTCCTTTCGAGCGGTTAGAGGTCGCAATCGACCCCAACCATCGGCGACCGGACGACCCGGAAGCCTTATGAAGAACTCGGCCCGCAGCGCGAACGCCGCGGACCGGAAGTGATCATAGCGTTTTCGAGCGACGTGGGTACCGGTTCGCGTGAAGAAAACGCGTCAAACAAGAACTAACGCCCGGTTCTGATGCAATCAGAACCGATAGGGCGTTAGCGAATGACGTAGGGCAAGAGGCCGAGGAACCGCGAGCGCTTGATGGCGCGGGCGAGCTCACGCTGCTTCTTGGCGGAGACGGCGGTGATGCGGCTCGGCACGATCTTGCCGCGCTCGGAGACGTAACGCATCAGCAGCTTGGAATCCTTGTAGTCGATCTTCGGCGCATTCGGACCCGTGAACGGGCAGGTCTTGCGGCGACGGAAAAACGGACGGCGTGCACCAGCTTCAGCCATGATTCTTACTCCTCAACCGCTGCGGTTGCTTCGTCGTCACGCGGCCGACGCGGGCCACGGTCGCCGCGGAAGCCGCCACCTTCGCCGCCACGGAAACCACCGCCTTCGCGATCGCCCCGGAACCCGCCTTCGCGGTCGCCGCGGAAGCCGCCGCCACGGTCGTCGCGTTCACGATCACGATCGGCCTTGCGCATCATCGCCGAGGGACCTTCCTCGTGCTCATCGACGCGGACGGTGAGATAACGGATCACGTCTTCGCTGATCCGCTCCTGCCGCTCGATCTCGGTGACCGCGGCAGAGGGAGCGTCGATGTTCATCAGAACGAAATGCGCTTTGCGATTCTTGTTCATGCGATAGGTCAGCGAGCGCACGCCCCAGTTTTCCATCTTCACGACCTTGCCGCCGAGACCTTCGACGATGCCGGTCATCTGGGTGGTCAGTTCTTCGACCTGCTGGGTGCTCGCATCCTGACGCGCGAGAAAAACATGCTCATAAAGAGGCATGGGTGTCCTTTCCTGTGTTGGCGCGGTTCCCGGCGGCAAGCCCTTCGAGACCTCCGGAAAGGACTCGATAATGCTCAGAAGGCGGAAGCACGGGACGACGGGCCGACTGGCCCTGCCACATCAACATCGCCAATAAGGTGAGATTGCTGAGACCGTCCGTTCAGCTCCCGGCCGGGATCCACGGATGCGCGGGTTATAAGGATTTTGGGCTCGCTGGCAAGCGTTGATGCCTGACTTGGCGGGTTACTTGGCGGGTTACTTGGCGGGGGTTCTGGCCGGATGGCCGACCCACGACTGGACCAGGAAGGGAATAGCACGGGCCCCCGGTTGACGTATTTGTTTGTATATCATACAAATAACCATCGAGAGGGCAAAATGGCTCCCAGATCGGTCCCGACCACCTCTGAAACGCCTGCCGGCGACCCCAAGCACGCCGTGCGGGCCACCCGTTCGGCCGGGCGCGAGATGCGCTCGCGGCTGCTGGATGGCGCCAGCCGCCTGTTCAGGGAGCGGGGTCTGGCCGGCACCTCGATCTCGGATATTGCCGCCGGCGCAGACGCTTTCCCGAGCCAGATCACCTATTACTTCCGGACCAAAGAGGCGCTGTTCGTCGAGGCCGCCTGCCGCGACATGCTGTATCTGGCGCGTGAAGCCGAACAGGCGGCGCTCAAGGCCCATACCCCGCAGGATTACACGCGCGCGCTGGTCGAGAGCGTGACGGCGACCGATTCGGTCGCCTTCTTCGCAGAAGCGTTGACCTTGACCCGGCGCCGCCAGGATCTCGCGCCGCTGGTCGAACGCACCATCGAGCGGCTGCACGGCGAGGGAACGCGCGCCTATGCCGGCCAGATCGAGCGGCATGGCTGGAGCAGCCTGCGCGATCCCGACGCGAGCTCGCGTCGGTTCTGGGCGGTCGCGATCGGCGTCATGGTCGAGGGTTATGCCATGGGCCGTTCAGCCCAGGAACTGTGCGGCGAGATGCTGCGCGTGCTGGGCGAGCAGGCGACCATCAAGCCTGCCGGTGACAACGGTCGCCTGCGGGTCGTCGGCGACCGCGACGGTTCAGCTTCCTCCGACCGGGAGACTTCATCATGACTGCGCTGCGCATGCGGGCCCGCGATTTTCTGACCGAGGAGCAGCTGATTGCCGTGCGGACGCGCTCGACGTGGAAGGGCATCGCCCTGATCGTGCATGCCTGGGCGCTGATCCTGGGCTCGATCGCGCTGGTCGCGTGGTGGCCCAATCCGCTGACATTTATTTTGGCGGTCGGCATCATCGGCTCGCGCCAGCTTGGATTGGCGATCCTGATGCATGACGGCGCGCATGGCTGCCTGTCCGCGGACGAGAAAACCAACTTCACGCTGAGCCAGTGGTTCTGCGCCTATCCGATTTTTGGCGAGACCCGCGCCTATCGCCGCTACCATTTGCAGCATCATGCGCGCACCCAGCAGGAAGACGATCCCGATCTGGTGCTGTCGGCGCCGTTCCCGATCACGCGCATGAGTTACCGCCGAAAATTTCTGCGCGATATCACCGGCCAGACCGGCTATCAGCAGCGCAAGGCGCAACTGCTCAACGCGCTCGGGCCAGGCGAATGGCCGCTGTCGCAGCGCGCCGCGCATTTTTGGGAAAAACTTGGTCCGCAATTTGTGGTCAATGCCGTGCTGTTCGCCGGTCTTGCCGCTGCCGGCGTGTGGTGGGCCTATCCGCTGTTGTGGCTGTTGCCGCTGGTCACCTGGATGATGGTGATCACCCGCATCCGCAATATCGCCGAGCATGCCGTGGTGCCTGACAGCGCCGATCCCCTGCGCAACACCCGCACCACCCACGCCAATATCCTGGAGCGGCTGTTCATCGCGCCGTACTACGTCAACTATCACCTCGAGCATCATCTGCTGTTCTACGTGCCCTGCTACAACCTGCCGCGGGTCCATCGTATTCTCAGCGCGAGCCGGCACGCCGACCGGATGGAAGTACAGCCGAACTACGCGGCGGTACTGCGGCTGGCGACCGCGAAGCCGAACCTTGAGGATCGTCCGGGCCAATTGGCGAGCAGCGTGCGCCGGGCGCGGGCCGGCGCCGAGGTGGGCGGCGATCAGGCCGCGGGCGGCTTCTAGAGGCCAGCGGGGGGGCCCGTACTATCCCGCAGGGCGGCTTGACACCCCGCCTTGGCCAGTGTCTTACGGCCCTCATTCAATGAAGGAGCGCCGATGACGGCTGCATTTACATTTCCGGGGCAGGGTTCCCAGGCGGTCGGCATGGGCAAGGCCCTCGCGGAGGCCTTTCCGGCGGCGCGCGCCGTGTTCGACGAGGTCGATGCGGCGCTCGGCGAGAAGCTCACTTCCATCATCTGGGACGGCCCGGCCGAAACCCTCCAGCTCACCGAAAACGCCCAGCCAGCCCTGATGGCGGTCTCGCTGGCGACGCTGCGCGTGCTGGAGACCGAGGCGGGTTTCTCGGTTGCCCGCGATGCCGCCTATGTCGCCGGCCATTCGCTCGGCGAATATTCCGCGCTGGCCGCTGCCGGCAGCCTCAGTATCAGTGATACCGCGCGCCTGCTGCGCACCCGTGGCCTCGCCATGCAGAAAGCAGTGCCGGTCGGCGCCGGTGCCATGGCGGCGTTGCTCGGGCTCGATTACGAGGCGGCTGTGGCGGTTGCTGCCGAAGCCGCCCAGGGACAGGTCTGCCAGGCTGCCAACGACAATGGCGGCGGGCAGGTGGTCGTCTCCGGCGACAAGGCGGCGGTTGAGCGCGCGCTCGAGATCGCCAAGACCAAGGGCGCCAGGCGCGCGATGCTGCTGCCGGTGTCCGCGCCGTTCCACTGCAAGCTGATGCAGCCTGCGGCTGATGTGATGGCGGAGGCGCTCGCGAAAGTGACGATCAAGGCGCCGGCGTCGCCGCTGGTGTCGAATGTGCTGGCCTCCGCCATCACCGATCCCGATGAGATCCGCCGCCGCCTGATCGAGCAGGTCACGGGAACGGTGCGCTGGCGCGAGTCGGTGGCGTATATGGCGGACCACGGCGTCACGCGGTTCTTCGAGATCGGCGCCGGCAAGGTGCTGAGCGGGCTGGTCAAGCGCATCGCCGACGGCGCGGTCGGCGTGTCGGTTGCCGGACCCAACGACATTGCCGCCGCCAAGGACGCGTTGGCTGCTTCCAAGTAGACTGACCGGAAGGAGATCATGATGTTCGATTTGACGGGCAGGACGGCGCTGGTGACGGGTGCGACCGGCGGCATCGGCGGCGCGATCGCGCAGGCGCTGCACAAGCAGGGCGCGACCGTGGCCATTTCAGGAACGCGGCGCGAGGTGCTGGATTCGTTCGCGGCCCAACTGGGCGATCGCGTCCACGTGCTGCCGTGCAATCTCTCCGACAGCGCCGAGGTCGAGGCGCTGGTGCCCGCGGCGGAAGCGGCGCTGGGGCAGGTCGATATCCTGATCGCCAACGCTGGCATCACCCGTGACAACCTGTTCGTGCAGTTGCGCGACGAGGACTGGGACGACGTCATCAAGGTCAACCTGACCGCGACGTTCCGGCTGGCCCGCGCCGCAACCAAACTGATGATGCGCAAGCGCTTCGGCCGCATCATCGCGATCACCTCGATCGTCGGCGTTACCGGCAACCCCGGCCAGGCCAACTACACCGCCTCGAAGGCCGGAATCATCGGCCTGATCAAGACGCTGGGCGCCGAATATGCCAAACGCAACGTCACCGCCAACTGCATCGCGCCGGGTTTCATCAAGACGCCGATGACCGATGCGCTCAACGACAAGCAGCGCGAGACCATCCTGGCCAAGGTTCCTGCCGCGCGGCTGGGGACGCCCGAGGACATTGCTGCAGCTGCGGTCTATCTCAGCTCGGACGAGGCCGCCTATGTCACCGGCCAGACGATTCACGTCAACGGTGGAATGGCCATGTTTTGAGCCATTTACTGCCCCGGCCGACGCGGCGAAAGGCGGTTTGGCGGGGGCGGGTGAGGCTTGTAGTCAAGGCTTGGGAAGTATGATAACCGAACCCCCGACGGATGGGCAAAGAAGGCCATTGCAGGATTTTGAAACCCTGTATATTGGCGTGGCGACGCCTGACGTTCGCCGGGCTTTGTCGGCTTCCCCACCGGGCCGAATCAAGACTATGCGCGATAGCGAAGGAAGTTTAACGACCACGATGGCTCGTAGCGTATCTGTAGCGTCTTGGGTCGGGTCCATTGGAACAAGCACGAGGTTGAACGATGAGTGAGATTGGCGAGCGGGTTAAGAAGATTGTGGTCGAGCATCTCGGTGTCGAGCCGGACAAGGTGGTCGATGCTGCGAGTTTCATCGACGACCTCGGCGCCGACAGCCTCGACACGGTCGAGCTTGTGATGGCATTTGAAGAAGAGTTCGGTTGCGAGATTCCCGATGATGCCGCCGAGACGATTTTGACCGTCGGCGATGCGACCAAGTTTCTCGAAAAGAACGCGAAAAGCTGACGTCCCGGGCAGGTAGCGGCAGAGCCGGACGGGCCGTTGCGGAACGGTCCCCCGGTTTCTTGTTTTGGGCCGCCGGTTTCGGGCTGGAGTTTCTGACATGAGACGGGTTGTCGTCACGGGGCTGGGCATGGTTACGCCGCTCGGCTGCGGCGTTGACACGACGTGGGCGCGTATCCTGGACGGGCAGAGCGGCGCGCGGAAGATCGAGACTTTCGAGGTCGCCGACCTCTCCAGCCAGATCGCCTGCGTGATTCCGCGCGGCGACGGTTCTGACGGCACCTTCAATCCCGACCAGTGGATGGAGCCGAAGGACCAGCGCAAGGTCGACGACTTCATCATCTTTGCAATGGCGGCCGCGCGCCAGGCGCTCGACGATGCCAACTGGCATCCCGAGTCCGAAGCGGACAAATGCGCGACCGGTACGTTGATCGGTTCCGGGATCGGCGGCCTGTCCGGGATTGCCGACACCGCGCTGCTGCTGAAGGAACGCGGGCCGCGCAAGGTATCGCCGTTCTTCATTCCGGGCCGGCTGATCAATCTCGCCTCCGGCTATGTCTCGATCGAGCACGGCCTCAAGGGTCCCAATCATTCGGTGGTGACGGCGTGTTCGACCGGCGCCCACGCGATCGGCGATGCTTCCCGGCTGATCATGCTCGGCGACGCCGACGTGATGGTCGCCGGCGGAACGGAATCGCCGATCTGCCGGCTCGCCATGGCCGGCTTCTGCGCCGCGCGCGCGCTCTCGACCGGCTTCAACGAAACCCCGGAAAGGGCCTCACGCCCCTACGACAAGGATCGCGACGGCTTCGTGATGGGCGAGGGCGCCGGCGTCGTGGTGCTGGAGGAATACGAGCACGCGAAAAACCGCGGCGCGAAGATCTACGCCGAAGTGGTCGGCTATGGGCTGTCGGGCGATGCCTATCACATCACCTCGCCGGCGCCGGACGGCGACGGCGCTTTCCGCAGCATGAGTGCTGCGCTCAAGCGCGCCGGCATCGCTGCGTCGGACATCGACTACATCAACGCGCACGGCACTTCGACCCAGATCGGTGACGAGATCGAGCTCGGTGCGGTGGAACGGTTGCTCGGCAACGCCGCCTCGAAGGTGTCGATGTCGTCGACCAAATCGTCGACCGGGCATTTGCTGGGTGCGGCCGGCGCGATCGAGGCGATTTTCGGCATCCTGGCGATTCGCGACAACATCGTCCCCCCGACCATCAATCTTGAAAATCCGTCGGTGGAAACGGCAATCGATCTGGTGCCGCAGACGGCGCGCAAGCGCGAGATCAACATCGCGCTGTCCAATTCCTTCGGTTTCGGCGGCACCAACGCTTCCGTGATCGTGCGGCGCGTAGTTGACTAGCAAGTGTTTAGCAAGAGTTTGGAACGACTCCACCGTTTTGCCGCATTCGGCGATGACTTCTAGATGTGGGCGTATGCTATTGGCTTGGCAGATTTGTCTTGGCAGATTTGTCAGGCCACGGTTGAACCGGCAGGATTCAGGTTGCATCGATGAGTGAGAGGCCGCCCATTTCACCACGGAGCCCGCGCGCTGCGTTGG
>JAIEPP010000238.1 GCA_019748335.1 Xanthobacteraceae bacterium | reverse complement strand
GCTGTTGCAGGCGGATCGCCAGCATCTCATTCAGGATCGAATGATCGACGGGCAGCGGCTTGCGAACAGGCGGCATCGTTTGACTGGCTTTCGGGTCCACGCGAGGAAACGACGGGGAACATACACGAATCCCGAGGTCCAGTATATTGGACGTTAGAAATTTCACAGGCAAGTGCTTGAAACGACTCACCTTGCCGCGCGGTCTTCCGTCACCTGCCGGCGACGCGCGTCCGCTGTGTTGGCCAATCGACGAAGCAATTTCATCGGATCTACGCCGGCACGCTCAGCAATAAGTTCGATGTAGTCGAGGCTGGGATTGGCGGCCGACGTCATCAAATGAAAATAGCTCGACCGTGGTATGCGCAGGCGTTCGGCAAACTCCCGTCGGCTCAAACCTGATTCCAGCCGAAGGCCTTCCAGCGCAGCCTGGAAGGCCTGTCGCAGCGTGTTGCCTTGCGCCGCGTGAGCTGCCTTTCGGCGGAATTGCTTTTCGCCCATTGCTCTTTCCTCGCACTTCCCAACGCTGATCGGCTGGTCAGCCCAACAATCAAGCCTGCACGTTGGACTGCCGGTCAACATTCAATATAATAGACGGATTCGATTCAACCAGGAGAGGTGCGTTCGGACAAAGAAAAACCCGGCAGAGCCGGGTCTCTCGTGAGGATGAGCGGGCTGGCGACGCCAATCGCCAACAATGCCCCAACAACATGAAGGCATTTTAGCCCGCGCCATCCGACAGTTCAAGGGGACTCGCGTTTTTACGCCACGGTCTTTGTTTGCCGCGCGCTCTCGCAAGGAGAGGACGCGAATGGAGATGCTTGACCAAAATCCGATCACGCCGTTTGGACAGCGACCGCTTTCGCTCGGCGCCGTAAAGGCGCAGCGCGATGTCAGAGAATGTCCTAGTGGCACGCCCGTGCACAAATGGCAGGTGTTTCGAAACATCTGTGAGGCGCGGGCATCGCTCGCCATTTCCGATCGCGCGCTTATGGTTTTGAACGCACTGCTCTCGTTTCATCCCGACACGGTGTTGACTGCCGGCGCGACCGATCTGGTCGTGTTTCCCTCAAATCGGCTTCTTGCCTTGCGCGCGCATGGGATGGCAGCCTCGACCTTGCGCCGCCATCTTGCGGCGCTTGTCGATCACGGACTCGTTCTCCGACGCGATAGTCCGAATGGCAAACGCTACGCACGCAAAACGAGCGCCGGCGAACTTGAACAGGCCTTCGGCTTTGATCTCGGGCCGATCGTCGCGCGGGCCGACGAGTTCGCTGCTTTGGCCGCGGCCGTCGTCGCGAAGCGACAGGCGCTCGCCCTTCTTCGCGAGCGGATCACTCTGGCTCGGCGTGACGTTGCGAAGATGATCGCAACCGGTGTCGAGCAGGGAGTCGCCGCCGATTGGCCAGCCTATCATCAGACTTTTCGCGACATCATGGCGCGGCTCCCCCGCGTCCCGAGCTGCGAGGCCATTGAGCCCATCGTTGCCGAACTGGCGAGCTTGGCAGCGGAGATCGTCAACGTTCTTGAACAAGACCTTGATCCGATCGAGCCCGGTTCTCCAAACCTGCCCACCGATGAGACTCAGGATTCAGCCCCGGAGAGGCCGGACCTATCCGAACCGGACCCAGGACCAGGCGCTCCCCAGACGGCCGACGACGAACGTCCCCGATCGGCCGGTGCAATCCCTGTTCGCATGGTGGTCGAACTCTGTCCCGACATCGTCGACTACGCGCGCGGCGGCATCCGCACCTCGCAGGATCTTGTAAGCACAGCATCAATTGTGCGCCCAATGCTCGGCATCAGTCCCAGCGCCTGGGACGAAGCCTGCGCCGCAATGGGTGATGGCCAAGCCAGCGCGGTGCTTGCAGCCATCCTGCAACGCGGCGCCGCCATCAAGAATCCGGGGGGCTATCTCAGAATCCTGGCCCGGCGTGCCGCAGCTGGGGAATTTTCGGTCTGGCCGATGCTGATGGCCCTCCGCCGGCAATGGCGCGCCGCCCGCGACCGCCTCCCGTCTTCCTTCCCGGACGATTGCTCGTAAAGGTGATCCTGTTTGTCTCGCTGTCATGATTTTGGCCCGCAGCGAGCCCTTGCCGTCAAGGTTCGCGCGGAGGCGGCAGCCGGCCGATGCGTTTGAGGTGGTCGTAGACAATGCGGTCGATAATGCGAAGCGGCTGTGTTCGCTCCTCGGCGGCCATCTGACGGACCACAAGGTCGATCGCATCGGGGAAGCGCAACGCATAAGGCCGAGACGACGATCGCTCGCCGTAGCCATCGAATGGATTTCGATCGCGGGCTTTCTGAACGCGTGTCTGCTTGCGCACGGACGCACTATCCGTGTGGGCGGAGCCTGCCGCTGCCGTGGTGACCTGATCTTCATACGCTGGCGTCACCACCACCGGCTTGGGCGCGAGAGCATCGGGCGTCGCCGCGCTGACCCGATGGGTGCGAAACGCGTCGCGGGGGAGGGGAGGACGATCCGGCTTTTGTGCAGATGCTGGATCCGTCATGCCGCGCTATCGTCCTGGCCGGCGCCCTGGCTTGCCGCGAGTAATTCGCGGACGACTTGGTCGGCATTGTAGCGGGCCTTGCGGACCGATTCGTCCTTGTCGCTCATCTGGTACAAGGTGCCATGTCCGCTTGTCATGGTGCGATATGTGACGCGCCGGTAAAGGGCATTGGCGCAGACGGGAACTTTTTCTGCATCGAAATAGGCGACGACCTCCTTGAGGGGGCGGGTGTTTCTGTCGAGGCTGTCATATTCGTTGAACAGAACGCGATGCTGGCTCATCGGCAGCGTTGAATTGGCCGCATGCTGTTCGAGATTGCGGATGGTGCGCACAACCTGCGAGGCATCGAAGGTGTGCACCTTGCAAGGCAAGACGACGAGGTCGGCGCGCAGCGCCGACTGAATCAAGACATCGCCATAATAGCCGGGGGTGTCGATGATGACGACGTCGTAGCCGTCCAGCCGATCGATCGCCTGGGCGAGGGCCTTTTCATCAGGCACGCGCACCAGGTCCACGCCCTGCGGGCTCAAGCCCCGCGCGACCGATGACGCATGCCATTGGTAAGACGACCCCTGCGGATCGGCATCGACGATGGCGACCGAATAGCCGTGCTTGGCGAATTCGCCGGCGAGGATGATCGCGACGGTCGTCTTGCCGCTCCCGCCCTTCGGGTTTGCCACGGCGAAAATGCTCGGCACTTGGACCTCCGTTCGGCGCTTCGCCCATTAGTGTGGAACGGCAACATACAAAATAATGAACATTCGGCAATCACGCATTATCTCTTTTCGGTAGATCGCGATTGCCGCTTTGCCGCAAGGCGCGGATGCGCCAATCGGGCATTTCGCAAATGCGGTGATGCGTCATTGCCGCGATATCGGAAGCGGTTGTTACGGTATTAACGTGTTCGCGCTCTGCGGGATTGCGATCTTGTCCAGTCGCGGTGTTTCCGTGTTTGGGTGGTTCGGCAATCGCGACATGAGACAACGCGGCAGTGCCATATTGCGGTATTGCTGCAATCGGGAGCTTATGGAAGGCACTGCGCGCCAAAAGGTTGGAGAGTTCCTTCGGACAGCTCTTTCAGACGCGTGCGCCCTTCGTGCCTTGAGCATCTAACATTCAGTGTATTAGATATTGGTTGACAAGATACCGGTTTGTGGGCCAAACCGGGGAACGGCTGCTGAGCGCAGCCGAGGGCGCTAGCGCGCGACGCCGGTGTTCCGACGGAACGCTCGGCGTATTCGGCTCCGGTCTGGCGACCGCCGAGCCGTCAACCGGGAAGGGGAGGTGGGCGCCGATGGCTCGCTCCGTCAGAGCTCCGCGACACAAGCCGAGGCTTCGGACAGAGCTGTCCGAGGCCGACGAGCAGCGTCTGCAGGAGGCCGTCGCATTGTTCGGCTTGCCGAAAGCCGAGGTGGTGCGCCGGCTGATCCGGGCCTCCGTCCAAGCAGGTCCCGCTTTGTCGACCGAAAACACCCGCGCAGTCGTGGAGCTAGCGAGCCAGGTGCGCATGGTCGGCCGCAACCTCGCGCAGGTCCTCAAGGCGATTCACCGCGACCAAGCCGTGCGCATCGAAGACACCGAGCCGGTGTGGCGAGGCCTGCACGACGTTATCGCCTCTATTAATGACGAACTGACCGAAATGACCGTGGCCTATGGCTCGAAGCTGCGTCGGGAGGCTCGGCTCGCGCTGCCGGCGGAGATCTCGGTCGAGGAACTGGCATGAGCCGCACGGCACAGATCGTCTGGTGGCTTGAGCAGGTCGAGGCCGCGCGTCGGGCTGTGGCGGAGGCGCGGACAGAACGTTGGCAGCCGCGCCGGCCCGGCCTGTTGGACGAGGACGTCCGCGCTCGTCGAGCACGCGTGGCGCCGCTTCCCAAGAGGCCGCCGGCTCAAGAGATCATTCGCGGGGCGACGATCACGGGTGAGCGGGACGAGGAGCGGGCGCGCTCGATCCCGGCCGCCGGAGGTGGTGGCGGTACAGGTCCTGGGGCCTCGCCTATGCGTGGCGCGCCGACCCCGATTTCTGGAGGATTCAGCGCCGGCTCAAACGGAGCCGGAATGAAGTCGGCCGGGGGCGGACCTCTCGGCCGGGCCCGGCAACTGGCTGCCGGCTACCAGCCTGCCGTCATCAAGGTCGTGTCTTATGCGCGCGGAATCGCGCGCGCCACGGCGACCGGTCAATATGTCCAGCGCGAAGATGTTCCCCTCGAGACCCATGACGGGCGGCTGCTGACGGATCGGGAAGCCGTGGCCGACGAGATCAGCGCCTGGTCGACGGACTTTTCGAAGCGCGCGGAAAGCCAAGACGTCGGCGCATTCCGTCTCACGCTTGCAGGTGTTGCAGATAACACTGAAGCCCGAGCGACCTACGAGAAGGCCATCGCAGCCGCCTTCTCCGGACATCGCTACGCGGCTCGCCTCGACGTAGACGACAACGGCGCGCTCGAAGCGCACGTTGTCGCTGCCATGGCCGGGAGCGGTAAGGAGCGGTTTCGCATTCGAGAGGCGCAGGCCGCCGATCAGGAATATGACGCCAGACCACGCCGTCTCGATTCCGTTTCGGATGCCGCGGTTCGTGCCAGGATCGCAGCGGCCACAGGCATTGATGCGGAGACTGTGGTCATTCGGCCCGGGGCGACGAGCCATGGCCGCGATGGCGTCACCTATAGGCTCAACAAGCTGATTGAGCGGGGTCCGGCGACCGACGATCGCGGGAAGAGCCTGTCCAACGTGGCGGATGCGCGGATTTCCGCCCGCGAATGGGGGCCGTCGCTTCGATCGCAATCCGCGCGCGATACCATGCACATGATCATTTCGGCGAAGGCCGGAACTGATGTGGCGGCCTTGAGCGACGCAGCTCGCGCCTTCCTGCACGACCGCTTTGCCGATCACAAGTTCATGTTTGGCGTTCACACGGATAAGGAATCTTCCGGGCACATCCACGCTCACGCCGTCATCACCGTGAAGAACGAATCCGGCCAGAAGATCCATCCCAATCGGGACACTTTTGCGGAGTGGCGCGAGGTCTACGCAAAGCATGCGCAGGCGCAGGGCCTGAAGATCGTGGCAACCTCGGCGAAGGAGCGGGCTTCGTCGCAAAGCTATGGCCCGAAGGACAAAGCGATCGTCGACGCCGCCGATCGGCCACGCCCGGCACGCGCATCCCGCGATCGCGCCTACGCCGCGGATCCCGCCAATCAGCGTCTCATCGACAATGCCCGGCAGCGGATCCGGACGGCGAAAACGAATCCTATCCGCGTGCCGATGACGGCGCCCGACCGCAAAGTTGTGAACGAGAGCATCGTTGCCTGGAGGGTAGTTGCGGTGGAGCAGCCATCAAACAGGATGGCAAAGGATATGCTCGAACGGCTGTTGATGGCGCAGACCGTTGGGGCCATCCTTCACACAATCGGCAAGCGTGTGGAGTTTTTGACCAGGGAGAGCGAGATGCCAATTACATCGGAGCAGATGGTCCAGGATTTACGCATCATGAATGATGCGGTCTCCAGGACTAGCGATCTCTTAGATGGAGAGACGAAGCAGCAATTTCGCGAAACGTCGGGGCGCTACCTGGAAACGCTCGCCAATCGTATTGATCTGCAACGCCTGCAGGAGCGTGGCGTACAGCAACTCAGCCCGGCGGAGGTCGAGGCTGTAGTTGGCGCGAACGCCGATCGGCTCATTGAGCACGCCCAGGAAATCCGCGTCAAGGAAGAACGGGAAGCGACATCTGCGGAGCGTCTCGCGAATCGTGCAATCGACGTCGAGCGGCGGCAGGAGGCGCGAGGGAGTATTGATCCTACTTCGCAAGAGGAATTGAAAGCGGAAAGGGCTATCGTTGTTGGCTCGCAACAATCCGCGGCGCGTGAAGCTCGCGAGGCGGCCGCGGCGGTCGAGGCAGCGCAGGCGATCGCGGAACATCCGGCGCAGCCGCTGCCAATATCCCTGATCCAGACCGATGCCTTGGCGAAGCTTCGCGCGGAGCAGGAAAAAATCGTGCGTGAGCTCGAAGCCGAAAAGCCAAGCTTGCAATCAATCAAGGGCCAAAGGCGCAGTTGAGGGGCGAATATTACCAGCGATCTCTAAAAGGAATCGCAAATATGATTGCTACGCGTTTGAACGCGCTCGCTGAGGGTGATTGAAATGTTCCTGGAGTTTGCGACGGAGATCCTAGCCCAAAATCTTTAGACGCATGGCGATTGCGATCGCATGTGTCTTGTTAACAGCATCAAGTTTCTCGCGAGCGGAAGCGATGTGTTTCGCTACCGTCGGTCGAGAAATGCCGAGAATGACCGAGATTTCCCAATCGGTTTTTCCCTCCCCAGCCCAGAGAAGACAGTCAAATTCACGAGGTGAGAGCTTATTGCTGCGCGTTGATCTCGGACGGCGCAAACACAACCAATGCCCGATAGCAAAATTTGCAAGAAACGTAAGGGCCGATCGGTCGTTACTGCTGAGATCGTCCTTTGCTCCGCCGAATGACAACGCCGCTGACCGCTGGTCAAGCGTCGTGACCGGGATCACGAAGCCTTCGACTAACCCAAAGTCGGCAGCTTCCCCTCCGATTATCCGCGCGTTGTCTGGTTCCGAACACGACTTGTAACTTTCAGCCCAGGAAAAGGCATTTCGATCCTTTTGAAGGCGACCAACGATCGGGTCGCGCGGAAGATAATTTTGAGCGACGTATCTGGTCGCCCAGCCTTTGGGCAAATGTTGCACCACGGAGCGGGTTTGAATTTCGGCTTTTGAATTTTGCATATTAGTCGGTGGTACAATTCCACCAAATACTGAAGCAAACCCGTAACTATTGGCGATGCATACAAGACAATCTTGTAGAGCGCTTTGATTGGATGCCTGCTCTATAAGAGAGAGAACTTCCCAAGTACTCCAAAACACGTCTGTCATTCTCAGGCCCACCACGATTGCTCTATTCTAGGTCAATCCGCCTTGCAACGGCGAAGGAGAGATCGTCCCGCGGCGCCCGAATTTCAGAGACGCAGAAATGGTTTAGCGATCGAGCGGCGTGATGACCACGCCAAAAAATCTTGCTGGGAGTTGGCGAAAAGGGTGGGTGCTATTTTGTGTCTATAGTCAGTTATAGAAACTTATTCTCGTGCAACTTCGCATGCAGCGATAGTTGATAGCGCGTCCGCCATTGGTCTATCGGAAGAAACGGTTCAGCAATTCGCGGACATGTCACAACGAACCGATCTGCTAAAGGAATCGTGACAGCTTTCCTCTATCTAAGAGCCGTTTTACAACGCTATTGTGACTGACCATCATCAGAGTTTCGGTAAGCGCGATGAACCTCCAGCGGCAGTTGCTGTCGGCCGCTCACGCAGGCGCATTTGAGTCGGCGTTAAGCTCGAGCTCGGATTCCGCACCATCCCGGACCCGTTGATCTGCGATGCCGCGCGTCCCGCCCTTTGGACTTTGGACGGACCGGAAGCCAATGGCGTGCGCCGCGCGCTTCGCCGTGCGGCTTGCAGCGCTCACCGACCGGGAGCCGGCCATTGAGGTCCGGCGCCATATACTGTTCTCTTGTAATCGTCGTTATCAGGCTTCCGGTAATGCGCGGCCATACGGCAGAGAGGAGGATGTTGAGATCGAGATTTTCGAACGGCTGGCACGGTCCTGTGACGGGTTACCTCGAACCGCTTCGTCGATCAGCGATGCGACGAGGGAAAATCGCCTGAGGCAGACGCAACGCCTGTAGCAGCAAGTCGTAAGGCCTCTCTATCAGTGGCGAGAGGTGACCCGCAACGTGCAGGTGAAAGACCCTTGTCACGAAAGTATCCGTGGCGGCGACAATGGCGGATCCGGCTATATCGAATCTGAACGAAGCAAAACAGTCCGGTGAAACGTAACGCTCTCCTTGCAGAGAGCCGGAGGTGCAACCGCCTGTCCGCACGAAAATCCAGATAGCCGAATTCGTGATAGTGTTACTGAATGAAGTTTGCTAACCAGCGAACATGGGACGTCAAATCGGCCACACGCTCTCAAGACCGGAAGCCACGCGCCTTAGGCGGGTGCTAATGGCGTTTCTTGCTGCGGTATATCTGGTGGTTGGATTTGCTGGCGAGATTGCGTGCGCAAAGGAAACCCTTTTTACGTCCGTACCGATCAGCACCCGCGCGCCTTCCGATAAGGCCGACGAGGGTTCGAAAAAGACACCGACAGTGGTCGAGCATTGCTACACCTGCGTCCCCCTCACCGTGCCGGCAGCGGTGTTGGTATACGAACCGGTAAGCATATCCACGCAAATGTCGTTTCCGAGCGACACTATTCCCGTCCTCGAAGCACGTCTGCCGGATCCGCCGCCCCCCAAATCCCTGAACTGAGCTATCAGCCCGCGCGGATAACTTCGCGCAATCGTCTCATATCAGGTCACTCTTATGTCCCGTCTACCTATTGCGGCGCGCGTCTTTTGCGCATTGCTTGCCTATTCAAGTCCGTCGTTCGCTGCCGGGGGATCGTCTCGCACGATTTCCTTGCCGCAGGCGCTCCAGCGCGCCTTGGCTGCCAACCCGCGCCTGACGGCCGCGGAACGCGATATCGGCATAGCCGGCGGGCTCCGCATTCAGGCCGGTGCGCTTCCCAATCCGGAGGCCTCGTTCGAACTGGACAACGCGCTTGGCTCCGGTCCGTACAAGGGCGTGCGCTCGGCCGACACCAATCTGCAGCTTAGCCTACTCGTCGAACTGGGCGGCAAGCGGGAAGCACGCGTTGCGGCCGGCGAGGCCGGCATCGGCACGGCCGTCTGGCAGCGGCGGGCGACGCGGCTGGAAGTCCTGTCCGAGACCGCGATCGCCTTCATTACCATCGTCAGCGCGCAGCGGCGCATCGAGATCTTCGATGAGCAGATCGCAAGTTTCGATCCCCTGATTCCGTTGTTGCAAAAACGCGTCCAGGAGGGTGCGTCCTCGCCGGCGGAGACCCTGCGTGCGCAAGTGGCAGCCGACCTTTTCCGCGTCGAACGGGAACGCAGCAAGACGCTGTTGGCGACGGCGCGCCGCGATCTCGCCATCCTGATGGGGGATGCCAGCCCGCGGTTCGGCAAAGCCGTGGGGCGGCTGGCAAGTACCGGTCAGCCGCCGCCGTTCAAGGCCGTACTCCAGGCGATCGACGCCAATCCGCAATTGGCGCGTTGGACCGCCGTCACGGCGCAGCGCAATGCCGAACTTCTTATCGCCCGACTAAAGGCCATTCCGGACCCGCGCTTTTCGGTCGGCTGGCGGCACTACCAAGACACCAACGACAATGCGGTCCGCTTGGGCGTTTCGATCCCGCTTCCGGTCTTCGACCAGAATACCGGCAACATCATCGCGGCACAGGAGACGCTCGCGAAGACGGATGCGGAGCGGGCGATCAACAAGCTGGTACTGCTCAGCATCGCCGGGCGCGCCTACGACACCCTGACTGGCGCTCTGGCCGAGCTCAAGTTGCTGCGGTCGTCCGTTATTCCAAACGCCCGCAGCGCCGCCGAGACGATCCTCAGCGGCTACTCGCAGGGCCGCTTCACCCTGCTCGAATTGCTCGACGTTCGGGGGTCGCTGTTGCAGGCGCTACTGCGCGAGCAGGAGGCCTTGCAGAATTTCCATATCGCCGTGGCCACGATCGAAGGTCTCGTCGGCAATCCGTTTTCGCTCACGCACCAGAGTTCCCGATGATGAAGGCTATTGTCCGCTATTCCACGTTCCTTCTGGTCGCCGCAGCG
>JAIEPP010000434.1 GCA_019748335.1 Xanthobacteraceae bacterium | reverse complement strand
GCAGTACGAGATCAACGGCACGCCGCTGCCAGCCAAGGGCTTCTTCTAGCCGAAAGACGGCCGGCGAAGCGCCGGCGGAGGAGAAGACTAAAATGGGCAGCGCGGATATCCACCTCGTCGACGAGACCGACGAAATCGAGCACCAGTTCCGCTCGCTCATGCGTCGCCTCGCCGGCGGGGTTGCCGTTATCACCGCCGGGCGCGGTGACGACATAACGGGCATGACGGTGACTTCCCTGACGTCCCTGAGTGCGACGCCGCCGCGGCTGCTGGTCAGCATCAACCGTCAGGCCTCATCCTTCCCTTTGATCGAGCGTCACCGCTCGTTCGGCGTCAACATCCTCGGTTCGGACCAACAGGCACTCGCAGACCGCTTCAGCAATGGCCGGCTGAAAGGCAGGCAGCGCTTCGAGGGTGCGGCCTGGACGGCGGGAGCGTCCGGCGTGCCGCTGCTGACCAGATCGCTTGCCACGGTCGAGTGCGGGGTCGAGGAGATCATCGAGCGGCATTCGCACGCGATCATCGTCGGCCGTCTGCTCGGCATGGAACTGTCGCATCGGTTGTCTGGCCTGGTCTATTGGAACGGCCAATATGTCGAGATCGACCACGACACCGACCTGGATCTGCTTGCCGAGGTGAGCATTCCCCTGGCGCATGTCCGCTGAGGTTACGCGGGGTGAAACCATGAATCGCGAGGTGCCGCGGCAATCACAACTCCCCTCGCCCGGCAGCGCGAGCGCCTCGCCGGCCCGCTGGCATCTCGACCGGATCGTCGCCGAATTGCGCGTCTCGCGGGAAGAGACCCACAGCATCCGCCGCGATGGCGAGGCACGCCGCGCGCCGTCCCGGGATGCTCTCGAAGCCATCCTCAACGGCCTGACCGAGGCGCTGTTTCCCCGGCACTACAGCCAATCCGACCTTGACAGCGAAAACATCGACTACTTCGTCGGCAATACCCTGAGCAATGCGCTGGATTCCCTGTGCGATCAGATTCATCGCGGCGCGCTGTTCGTGGGCGACGAGCTGCTGCCGGGGTTCCGTCGCGAGGATGCGGTCGAACTGACGCGCAGTTTTGCCTCTCAACTGCCCACCGTGCGTGGACTGCTGATCAGCGATCTGAGGGCGGCCTTCGTCGGCGACCCCGCCGCGCGCAATTTTCCGGAGATCCTGATCGGGTATCCCGGCATGACCGCTATCATCCATCACCGCCTCGCCCATCTGCTGCATCGCCAGCATGCGCGGCTGGTTGCCCGGCTGATGGCTGAAATCGCCCATGCCAGGACCGGCATCGACATTCATCCCGGCGCCTCGATCGGCTCCGGCTTCTTCATCGATCACGGCACTGGCGTCGTCATCGGCGAAACCGCGATCATCGGCGACAATGTACGGATCTATCAGGCGGTCACGCTCGGTGCGCGGCATTTTCCGACCGACGAGGAGGGCAATGTGATCAAGGGCGACGCCCGTCATCCGATCGTGGAGGACGACGTTGTCATCTATGCCGGCGCCACGATTCTCGGCCGGATCACGATCGGTCACGGCTCGACCATCGGCGGCAATGTCTGGCTTACCAAGGATGTGCCGCCGAACAGCGTGGTGACGCAGGCGGTGGCCGGAACCAAGTCGGCGTAGCCGCTGGTCCGGAGATCCGTCGCAGCGGGTGCCGTGACAATTTGGCCTACTGGAGACCGCGGAGCGCACCTTCGCGGAAATATTTTCCTTCCAACTCTCGAAATTCAGCATATTCCATTCGCCTGGTTTCGAACAAGGCGATGGACCCGACGTGTCCAAAAGAGGATTTTACAGCCAGTTTTCCCCCATCTTTCGAAAGGACGACGATGCGCGTCGTAACCACCCTGCTTGCCACCCTGACTGCCGTCGGCGTCACTATGGGCGCCCTCACTTCGGCCCAGGCCCAGCAACCCCTGCGCCTTGGTTTCATCCCGGTAATGGGCGCGGCGCAAATATTCGTTGCCGAGGGCGAAGGCTGGATCAAGCAGGCCGGGCTGACACTCAACACCAGCACGTTTGAATCCGGCCCGAACATGATTCAGGCGCTGCAGTCCGGCACACTTGACGTCTACGTCGCCGGCCTTGCGCCGCTCCTGGTGGCGCGTTCCAAGGGCATCGACGTGCGCATCGTGGCCGCAACGGTCGTCGAAGAGATGGGCTTTGCGACCAATGCCGCGTTCTCTGCGCAGATCGAAGGAAAGGATCCCGCCGCGGTTTTCAAGGCGTTTCGTGAGAAGAACAACCGTCCGGTCAAGCTTGCGACCCAGCCGATCGGCTCGGGACCCAACACGGCCTTGCAGCACTGGCTGTGGGAAGTCGTAAAGGCCGACAAGGCCGATGTGCAGATCGTCGAGATGGGCATCGACGCCACCCAGCGCGCGATCGCAACCAACGCCGTCGAGGGCGGTTCGGTGCGCGAGCCCGCGCTTTCGATCATCCAGAAGCAAAACCCCGGGATCAAGCTGATTGCAACGGGCAAGGACATGTTTCCAAACTTCCCGGGCGTTGTCGTCGCGGTCATGGGTTCCTTCGCGGACGCCAATCCCAAGGCCGTCGATGGCCTCGTGCGATCCGTCATCCGCGCCACCGCGTTCCTGAAGGAAAAGCCGGAGCAGGCCGTCAAGCATGTCGGCGCCGCCTTCGGCAAAGGCCTGGTTTCGGACGACATTCTGCTGGGAGCGCTGAAGTCGCCACAGACCCAGTTCACCTCCGATCCGCGCCGCATCGAGGAATCGACCAGGAAGCTGCAGGACTACCAGGTCAAGATCGGCGCGCTGCAGAAGGCGGAGTCGCTCGAAGGCCTGTTTGCCTTCGACGTCTATAGCCGCGCCGCCGCAGCCAACTAGTGGCTACCCAGCGGGACACTGATAGGGCGCCCTGGTGACACGAACGCGATCGCTAACGCTCGGCGCGCTGGGATTCTTCGCGTTTCTGGGACTGTGGGAAGCGTTGCCTGCGTTCAACATCGTGCCGGCGTCGGTGCTGCCACCGCCGAGCGCGCTGCCTAACGCGTTCTGGCGGGAAGTTACGAGCGGCATCTGGTTCGCAGGACTGCTGACCAGTTTGCGCAACTATCTGTCGGGTCTGGCGATCGGCAGCGTGCTTGGCGTGGCGCTCGGCGTCGCCACCGGCATGTCGGTAACGCTGGAATCGTTTCTGTCCTGGGTGGTGCGTATCCTGCGGCCTATTCCGGGACTGGCGTGGGTTCCCTTCGCCATCCTCTGGTTCGGCATCGACCCGGCGGCGGCCATCTTCATCATCACGACCGGCGTGTTCTGGATCTGCTATTTCGCAGCGCTCGGCTCGGTGCGCGCGGTGGACCGCGACCTGATCGAAGTGGCCGATGCGTTCGGATTTCGCAGCGCGCATCAGAAATTGATCAAGGTGATACTGCCGGCGGCCGCACCGGGTATCCTGATCGGCCTGCGTACCGCACTGGGCCAGGCCTGGATGGCGGTCGTGGCGTCGGAAATCTTCGGCGTTCCCGGTCTCGGCCAACGCATGATGCAGGCCTCCAACCTGCTGGCGAGCGACATCGTCGTGATCTACATGGCGACGATGGCCGCCCTGTATGGCCTGATCGACACGTCCTTTGTCATGCTGCAATCATGGGTGCTGCGATGGAAGCGATGATCTCGCTGCGCGGCGTCGGGCTGACGTTTGCGCGCGATGGCGAACAGACCGAAGTGCTCCGTGACCTCGACCTCGACGTGGCGCCGGGCCGCTTCATCACCGTGCTCGGTCCCTCCGGAGTCGGTAAATCCACCCTGCTGCGCGTCATCGCCGGGTTGCTTCCGCCCAGCGCCGGAGAGGCAAAGGTAAATGCGCGCGCAGAAGGATTCAGGCTCCCGGTAGCGCTCGTGTTCCAGGACGCCAGGCTACTGCCATGGCGCACCGTGCTTACCAATGTCGGCTTTGGTCTCGAACATGGCAAAATCGGCCAGAGCGAGCGTCACGACAAGGCGCGCGCCGCGCTTGCGCTGGTTGGGATGCCCGGCTTCGAAAAGCGATATCCACACGAGATGTCCGGCGGCCAGCGACAGCGCGTCGCCCTGGCGCGCGCGCTTGCTGTCGATCCCGACATACTGCTGATGGACGAACCCTTCGCCGCCGTCGATGCGCTTACCCGCGAATCCCTCCAGGACGAACTCGTGCGCATCCATGCCACGACGCACAAGACCGTCATCTTCGTGACGCACTCGATCACGGAAGCGGTCTATCTTGCCGATGAAGTCATCGCCATCACCGGCAAGCCCGGCCGCCTCGCGGCATCGATCCCGATCGATACGCCGCGGCCCCGGCGCCGCGACGATCCCGATAACCAGCCCCTGATTGCACGGCTGCGCGCCATTCTGGGTGAAGAGGATTCCGCCTGAAGCGGTCCCGTCACGTCAGGCCGCGGCAGGCGCTTTCCACCGCATGAACCGCCTTTCCAACGCCTCGAGGACGGCATTGAAGGCGAGGCCGATGACGGTAATTCCCAAAATGCCAAAGTACATCTGCGGGATCAGAAAGCTGTACTGGCTGTTGATGATGAGATAGCCGAGACCGGCCTTGGCGCCAACCATTTCGGAAGCGACCAGCACCAGCATGGCCGCGGCGCTGGCCAGACGAATGCCGACAAAAATAGTCGGAAGCGACGCCGGCAGGATCACCTTGCGGAACAGTTGCTGCGGGGTTGCGCCCATGGTCCGCGCCGACTTGATCAGCAGCGGATCGACCTGCTTGACCGCGGCGATGGTGTTGAGCAGCAGCGGCCAGGCGCAGCTATAGACCACCATCGTGATCTTTGACAGCTCGCCAATCCCAAGCAGCAGGATGAATACCGGCAGCAGCGCAAGCGGCGCGGTGTTGCGGCAAATTTCAATGAACTGGTTCAGGAGACTGCCGAGCCGGGCATACCAGCCGACCGCGAGGCCCAGCGGAACGATCAGAACGACCGATATCACAAAGCCACTCAAGGCGCGCAGCAGGCTTGCGGCGACATTCTCGTAGAGCTCGCCGGTTTGGGCGAGTTGCCAGCCGGCGGCGATCACTTCCGAAAACGGTGGCAGGAACACGGCATCGATCAGCCCCAACCGGGGAGCGGCCTCCCATAGCGCCAACAATGCAATCAGCAATAGCGACCGATGCCCGAAATCGCCCAGCCAACGCAGCGCCTGGCGAATGAGACCTGGCACTGGCGACGGTTGCGTTTCCGCCCGGGCCAGAGACGCCGGCTGCCCCCGCGCAAGTTCAAGAAGCGCCAGCATCCCAAGGCTAGACATGGGCAATTTCCTCCAAAGCGCGGCTGGCGCGGGCGGCGCCGGCACCACCGGCCAGCTGCTGGGCTTTCAGCACTTCATCGCGCAGCAAGGACCAGACCTCGTGCCGCGCGGGACCGAATTCGGGGAGCGACCGTACATCTTCAGTTTCGCTGCTAAGTGCTGCGGGAACTTCGACGACCTGCTTGATGCGGCCGGGACGCGACGTCATCACGGCGACCCGCTGGCCGAGCACGACCGCCTCGTCGATGCCGTGCGTGATGAAGAGGATCGTCTTGCCGGTCGCCTGCCAGATGCGCAGCAATTCACCTTGCAGCGTCTCCCGGGTCTGCGCATCGAGGGCCGCAAACGGCTCGTCCATCAGCAACACTTCCGGATCGTAAGCGAGGCTGCGCGCGATCGCGACGCGCTGCTTCATGCCGCCGGAGAGTTCGTGCGGATAGCGCTCGGCGAAAGCCGTAAGTCCGACCAGTTCGAGATAGTGCAGCGCTCGTTCCCGCCTTTCCTTCGCTTTCAGCCCCGCGATATCGAGCCCGAACTCGACGTTTTGCGCGGCGGTGCGCCAGGGAAACAGCGCATACTGCTGAAACACGATGCCGCGGTCCCGCGCCGGCCCTACGATCGGCCGTCCGTCGAGCAGGATGCGGCCGCTGGTCGGCACCGTTAAGCCGCCCAGCAGATCGAGCAGCGTCGACTTCCCGCAGCCGCTCGGGCCGACAAGGGCCAGGAACTCGCCCGGCCGCACGTCCAGCGTGATGTCCTCCAGCGCGGTGAAGCGGTGCGCTGGCCCGCTTCCCTCGCCCCGAACGACAAACTCCTTGCGAACTTGCTGGAAGCTGATTTTGACCGAGGTCATCGCGCTTCCGCCGTCTTGCCCGGACGATAGAAATTGAACTCATTGGTGTAGACGTCGCGGGCCTTGATCTGACCCGGCTTGAACTGACCGTCCTTCTCCAGCCAGTCGATCCAGACCTGGATCTCGCCGTCGGAGATCACGCCGCCCTTGGCCGCTACACCAGTGCTCTTCCAGTACTTGATCGACGAGGCATCCTCGTTGCGCTTGCGCTCGGCGATGATCCTGTCGAACTTCGCCCGCACCTCTTCCGGCGGCGTCGTCTGGGCCCAGTGAATCGCGCGCGAAATCGCCTCGGTGAGCTTGCGGGCGGTGTTGGGATTTTCCTTGATGAACTTCTCGCGCAACACGTAGGCACCGCCGGTGAACTGGCCGAACAGGTCGGTATCGTTGAACAGGGAACGAATTCCCCCGCGATCCAGCGCCTTGTCGCGCAGGACGCCGCTGAGCGCACTCACCTCGACCTGGCCCTGACGCAGCGTCTGTTCGCCCGAGACCGGCGGGATCGCGACAAGCGTTACCTGCTTGGCTTCAGCGGCGCTGAGGCCGTTTCGGGCGAGATATTCGCGCAGCACGAACTCCAGATGCGCACCCAGCGTATTGACCGCGACCTTCTTGCCGATCAGGTCCCGTGCGGTCTTGATCGGGCTGTCTTCCTTCACATAGTAACCGTAATAAGTGTTGGCGTCGGATCCGTAATAGCCGACCACCGCCTTGATCGGGGCCTTGGCGGCGATCAGCTTGAGGATCGCGCCGTAGAAGGCGCCACCGACATCGATGTCGCCAGTGACCACGGTCTGGATGTCCTGCGGCCCGCTGATGGTGTTGCCGACCCATTTGAGCTTGAGCGGCGCGAGGTAGCCGAGGTCTTCGGCAAGCTCAGTAAACGTCACCTGGCTGGCCCAGCCCTGGTAGCGGATCTCGGTCTTTTCCAGCGGCTCGGCCTGCGCCTGCCAGCTAAAGCCCAGGGTCACCAAGGTCGCCCACAGAACGTGCAACGCCCTTCTCACGATGCCGGCTTCAGGAGCTTCACGCGTCGAACGAATCGATCGAAACAAGGATGTCATTTCCGAATTCCTCGGTGAGAGAACTGATCTAGGCGGCTTTCGCCGGTTGCGACTTGGTAGCCTTGATGCGCGTCACGCTTCGGCGCCCGTCGATGCTGACCGGCACGTCGCCATCGATGGTGGCTCGGCGGACAATTCGGTGCTGGTCGCCGTAATCGTTAACCGCGTAATGCTGTGTGGCGCGGTTGTCCCAGATCGCGACGTCGCCGGCCTGCCAGCTCCAGCGCACGGTATTCTCCGGCGCCGTGATGTGAGACTGGAACAGGTCGAACAGTCTCTGGCCGTCATATTTCGGAAGGCCGACGAAGCGTTGAACGAAATTGCCGAGCACCAGCGTGCGCTCGCCGGTTTCGGGATGGACCCGGACGACCGGATGCTCGGTCTCGTAGATCGTTCCGGTGAAGACCTCGTCGAAATGTTTCCTGTCAGCTTCAGTGGCCCGTGCCTTCACCGCATAGTCGTACGCGTTGCTGTGGACGGCCCACAGCTCATCGGCGAGCCGCTGCAAGGGCGGCGGCAGATCGAGATAGGCTGCGGCCGTATTCGACCAGACGGTGTCGCCACCAAACGGCGGGATCACGACGCCACGCAGCACCGATATCTTGGGATAGGCGTCGACAAAGGTGACGTCGGTATGCCACTGGTCGGCACGCCCACCGCCCCTGCCGGAATCCAGTTCCAGGATCGACGATGTGCCCTTGATCGCGCCGACGGTCGGATGCGGCACCAGTTTGCCCAGCCGTACAGCGAAACGTTCCTGTTCCGAATCATCGAGATGGTTCTGGTCGCGAAAGAAGATGACCTTGTGCTCGAGCAGCACCTTGTTGATCGCGCCGATCGTTTCATCGGACAGGTCGCCCGACAGCTTGATGTTCCTGATCTCCGCGCCGAGCCGCGCCGCGCGTTTGACGATGTCCGCGCGGGGGATGACGTTATCGATGGTGGTTGCCTCGGTCATGATGATGCTTCTCCGCCGCGATCCTTGCTGATGATGGGTCCGCCCAGCGCCGGTCGCGGGCACAGGGGCGGAGATGAAAATTCGAACGAAATGACCATCTACTCGGCCGCAACCGTGTGGGGCGATCGCCAGACCGCGGATGCATAGAGCCCGACAGGAAAATCCTCCGCGACCGAGCCGTTGATGCGTTCCTCGTGCGAAGCGAGATCTGCCAAAAACAGATCGCGGCTGATCCGCGCCACGATGGCAGGGATATCGCGCTTGAAGCTCGGGACGTCCCCGACCGGCAGGCCGAAGCTGACAAAGGCCGCTGGATTGAAAACGTGGATATTCCTTAGGTGGGGCGCGCGGCCCGGCTCCCGTTCCAGATACTCATGTCCGGATCCGAGATAGGGATACGCCGCAAGTGCATCATCCTGCTCGTCGTTCGGCGGTGTGAATCGATCGCCCCAGCGCAGGATCTCGCCGGCGAAATCCCGCAATTCCGGCTGCGCCCCCAGATCGACCGTGTAGCCGGTGCCGGCAATCGCGAAGTCGAACGCAACCTTTCCCTGCGGCGTGGTGGCCACGAACCGCCGCCCCAGAGCACCTGCCGCCGTCCAGGGCGACGCCAGATGGAGGTGAAAGTTGGGAAACTGCACGGCCCGTGAGATTGCGTCGGGTGGCGGCGTCGAACCGGCGCGGCGAAAACGGATGGCTTGATGCCAGCGTACGGCGTCCGGCAATGAACCGTAATTGTCATAAGCGCCGGGATAGCCGCGGATCCGGATCACCGGCAGCGACGCGAGAGTGTCGCGGCGGGCGAACAAATGGACTTCGCGCGCCCCGGTTTCCAGCGCAATGGCAGCCGCATCGAACGCCGACGCGGCACTGCCGAGCACGGCAACCGACTTGCCGCGCAAGGCCTCGAAATCGATCCGCTCCGAAGTATGCGCGTAGCCGGATTTCGGCACGGACTGCGTCAGCACATCAGGCACATAGGCGCCGCCGCTGCCGGCAAAGCCGCTTGCCAGGATCAGCTTCCTTGTGGTCTCGACCCGGATCGCTCCGCCCTGCTCCAGATGCAGCCGCAGATAATCGCCCACCGGCTCGATGCGGACGAGCCTCATGCCATAGCGAACCGAGGCGCCTGTCAGCGTGCGATACCAGTCGAGATAGGCCGCCCATTCCAGCCGCGGTATCCGATCGAGCGCCTCGTAGGCAGCCGCGCCGTGGCGCGCTTCGTACCACGCCTGGAAGCCCAAGCCGGGCAATCCCAGTTCGGGACCGGGCAAGCTCTTCGGTGTCCGTAATTTATGCATGCGCGCACTCGTCAGCCACACGCCGACTTTGGCGCCGTCCGGCGCTGCATCGATAATTGATACTTTGCCGATCCCGGCCCGTCGCAACGCGAAGGCGAACGCGCTTCCGGATTGTCCTCCGCCGACGACAACGACGTTGTGATCGACGCCATCGCGATCCGGCACCCAGTTCTGTGGATCGGGTCCGATCAGGCGAAGGGTCTCGCGGGCAACACTGTCTGGATCGGATTGCGGCATGTCGATCGACCTCGTTTGTGGTCGGCAAATCGTAAAACCGAACGGCCGACAGTCAATGAAATGAAATCAGCGTTGTTTGCACGGACTGACAATGATCGCGTCGATATCGATCCGGGCGCTGGAATATTTGCGATGATCGCTGCCGTGCGAGTCGCGCTGACACCCTCGCGATGCCCGATTGAACTCGAGAAGCGCGACTTTTTCCTGCCTTCAGACGCCATTGGCGACAGCAAGATGCACACTCACTCCGATATTGTATCAACGCATGCAATTCATGCTCGGGTCCGCCGCAACATTGCAAATTCATTTCATCGACAGCATCGCGATCACAGCCGTAGAGTCCGACACGTGCCGTTTGACGCGCAGGCCGTCAGACACAATGGTGATGGATATTGGCAATGCCCCAGACTGCCGGAACGATCAGCCTTGAGCGGGATACTCCCGAACTGGCCCGCAACTATGAGCAGGCCG
>JAIEPP010000328.1 GCA_019748335.1 Xanthobacteraceae bacterium | reverse complement strand
GCGCTCGCTCGATTACGACGT
This sequence comes from Xanthobacteraceae bacterium, assembly GCA_019748335.1. Lineage (GTDB taxonomy): Bacteria > Pseudomonadota > Alphaproteobacteria > Rhizobiales > Xanthobacteraceae > Bradyrhizobium. The sequence goes on along the minus strand of JAIEPP010000328.1, from coordinate 10,072 downwards.
CACTGTGATTGATCCGCGCACGGCGTTCGCCAGCCCCGAACGCTTTCCCGACGTGCCGCTGGTCGCGGAATGGCCCGACGTCGCACTGCCGCCGCTCAACATCGATCACTACACGGCTTTTGTCGCGGTGACGCACGATCCCAAGATCGACGACCCGGCGCTTCTGCACGCCTTTGCGCGCGACTGCTTCTATATCGGCGCGCTCGGCTCGCGAAAAACCCATGCCAAGCGCGGCGAGCGGCTGAAGGCGCAGGGCGCCTCCGACGCCGACATCGCGCGCATTCGCGCCCCGATCGGCCTCAACATCGGCGCGGTGTCGCCGTCGGAGATCGCGGTTTCGATCATGGCCGAGATCACCGCCGAGCTGCGGTTGCCGAAAGAAAACGCGAAAGAGCAGGCGGCATGAAATTCGGTCCCGCCAGTCCGGCCGAAGCGATCGGCGGCGTCACCGTCCACACCCTGCGTCAGGGCGCGCTGGTGCTGAAAAAGGGCACCACGATCGGGCAGGCGGAAGTCGAGGCGCTCGACAAGGCCGGCGTCAAGGAGATCGTGGTGGTGCGGCTGGAAGACGGCGACGTCTCCGAGGACGTCGCGGCCGCCAGCATCGCGCAGGCGGTGGCCGGCGACGGCGTCAATGTCGAGCGCGCCTTTACCGGCCGCGCCAATCTGTTTGCCGCCAAAGCCGGTGTGCTGGTGGTGGACCGCGCCGCGGTCGACCGCATCAACGGCGTCGACGAAGCCATTACCTTTGCCACGCTCGCCGCCTACAAGCCCGTGGTCGAAGGCGAGATGATCGCGACCGTGAAACTGATTCCGTTCGGCGTCGAGGCTTCGTTACGCGATGCCGCCGTGGCCGTTGCCGGCCAGGGTGCGCTGAAAATCGCACCCTTCACCGTCAAGCGCGTCGGCGTGGTCTCGACCTTGCTGCCAGGACTGGCGCCGAAGGTGATCGAGAAAACGTTGCGCGTGACCGCGGAGCGGCTGGCCCCGGCCGGTTCCACCATCATCGCCGAGCGCCGCGTGCCGCATGACGAAGCGATGCTGGCTTCGTCGATCAAGGAACTGCTCGGGCTCGGTGCCGAACTGGTGATCGTGTTCGGCGCGTCCGCGATTGCCGACCGCCGCGACGTGATCCCGGCCGCCATCGCCGAAATCGGCGGCGCGATCGAACATTTCGGCATGCCGGTCGATCCCGGCAATCTCTTGCTGATCGGCAGCGCCGGCGGCGTTCCGGTGTTGGGCGCGCCGGGCTGCGCGCGCTCGCCGGTCGAAAATGGCTTTGACTGGGTGCTGATGCGCCTTCTTGCGGGCCTGAAGGTCACGCGCGCCGAATTGACCGGCATGGGCGTCGGCGGCCTGCTGATGGAAATCGTGACCCGGCCGCAGCCGCGCACCGTGGCCGAGATCGAAGCCAACCGCCACGTCGCCGCCATCGTGCTCGCCGCCGGACGTTCGACGCGGATGGGCGGCCCCAACAAGCTGCTCGCCGAACTCGACGGCAAGAAGCTGGTGCGGATCGTCGCCGAACAGGCGCTGGCCTCGAAGGCGTCTGAGGTGATCGTCGTCACCGGCCATCAGGCCGAACTGGTCGAGCAGGCATTGAGCGGTCTCAAGGTGAGATTCGTCCGCAATCCGGATTTCGCCGGCGGGCTGGCCTCTTCGGTGAAGGCCGGCATCGCGGCGGTACCTGAAAAGGCCGACGGCGCCATCGTTTGCCTCGGCGACATGCCGCTGATCGACAGCAAGCTGATCGACCATCTGATCGAGACCTTTGCGCCCGACCGCGGCCAGCTCATCGTGGTGCCCGTCAGCGACGGCCGCCGCGGCAATCCGGTACTGTGGGCGCGGCGCTTCTTCCGGGAATTGATGACGCTCGACGGCGACATCGGCGCCCGCCACCTGATCGCCAAGCACGCCGAAGCGGTGGCCGAAGTCGCGGTCGAGGGCCACGGCGCGTTCCTCGACATCGACACCCCGCAGGCGCTGGAGGCGGCGCGGCGGGGGTAGGGCGGGGTTCCGCCGGAACACCTATTCGCCTTGCGGTGGCCACGACTTCCGCGTCATTGAGATGCAGACAGCGCCTTCGCCTAACGTCTCAATCCGGGGTCACCCATGCCAACTGTGATGATCCGCGCGACCACGATCCTCGGCGAGTTCGAGCAGGTTCAGGCCGAACTCGTCGGCAAGGCCGTGATCCTTAGCGATGGAAAGGCCGGGACCGTCGAAACGGTTTGGCTTGACGAATTGCACGGCTTGCGAATCTCCATCAGAGGCCACGAGGGCAAGTGGCCGATCTCCACCATAAAGCTGGCGCAGGCGCACTGAGCCGGCTTCCGGACGTTGAGCCGCGATTTCGTTCTGATCACGGGGCTTTTACCTTCCGTCACGCCGGAATGCGTCGGACGGTCCAGCCGCGCCACTGCCATTGGATGCAACCATTCAGCGCGGCATCGATTGCCATGGGACGCCGACCAACCCGCTGGAAAGGTCAACATGCAAATCGCGCCAGAAATCACCTTCGAAGGTTCAGAATCATCGGACGCTGCCCGATCCCAGATATTGGGCGAGATCGGGCGGCTGGAAACCCATAATCACCGGATTACAGGTTGCCGCGTCAAGGTGATCGCACCCAGCCACAAGCATCGCCACGGCATCGGGTTTCAGGTCCACATCTGGTTGACGATTCCGCCGCACGAGAACATCGTCGTCAACCAGACAGGCTCGGATGACGCACGCAACGAGCATGCTCAAGTCGCCATAAGAGACGCATTCGCGGCGCTTCGGCGTCAAGTCGATTCCCTTGCTGCGTAGGACAATCGCCAAGGTTACCCGTCCTGCCGGTATTCGGAACCCGTCAGTTTAAACGACGTGATCGGCGCGAGCGATCAAACTGCTCTCGCTGGCGATCTGTATGGTGCGGTGACCGAACATCTCGACCGCGTACCGGCACTCACCGGCCCGATCCGTCAATACGGCAACGACCGTCCCTCGGGCATGATTGCTGAATGCTTGATCGACCTTGTCGCCAATTGCGAACTTGGAAGTCATGAAGAATCCTCCGGCCTGCAGGCTTTGCCTCCAGTCAGGTTTAAGTGAGGCTTCTTTGCGATCCGTATGATGCCGTTCACCAAGTCTCAACTCCCTCACGGCTAGATTCCGTACGGACTGCCTCGGGGGAGGGGATTGTGATCGTTTCGACTGCGGCAGCACAGCGCCGCGCGCTCTTTGTTCTGGCGCTGACCTTGTTGCTGGGGTCGTCGCGTTTCATCACCGAGACCTGGGCGGCCGGCGCGTTGGCGGTCGGCAAGTGCGGCGCCTATGGCCAGGCCTACGACTATGCCGCCGAAGCACCGGCGCGCGCCGCCGCGCTGAAACAGTGCAAGGGCGACTGCACCGCCGTGACCATGAAGCGCGCGTGCGCCGCGCTCGCGGTCGACATGGCCAATCCCTGCGGACCCCATGGTTACGCCGTGAAGCCGAAGATCTCGAGCTCGCTCAACGCCGCCACCAAGAAGTGCTACGAATTCGGCGGCAAGGAATGCGTCATCCGCGCCTGGGCCTGCGACGCCAAGGGGTGATATTGTCGGCCGTCATTCCGGGGCTCGCGAAGCGAGAACCCGGAATCTCGAGATTCCGGGTTCGATGCTGCGCATCGCCCCGGAATGACGTGGTTACATCGGAGATCTCATGCAATTCGACACCAAGATCGCGGTCGTGATCCGGACCGATCTCGAACCGTGGCAGAAACTCAACGTCGCCTCGTTCCTGGCCGGGGGCATTGCCGCGGCGTTTCCGGAATGCATCGGCGAGCCCTATGGCGACGGCTCCGGCACCAAATACCTGTCACTGATCGGCCAGCCGATCCTGATCTATGGCGCCGACCGTGCGGCGCTGTCGCGGGCGCTCGAACGCGCGCTGGCGAGAGGCGTGACGCCCGCGCTCTATACCGAAGACATGTTCAAGACCACGCATGACGCCGCCAACCGCGAGGTGGTGAGGGCGGTGATCCGCGCAGAGCTCAATCTGGTCGGGCTTGCGATGCGCGCCGAGCGGAAGGTGATCGACAAGATCGTCGATGGCCTGAAGTTTCACAGCTAGCAAGGCGGCCCCGTTCGGCGCGGATGGCGACGCGAAACCCGATCAGGCCGGCGGCGCCGCGACATAGGGAATGCTGACGACGACCAACGCCAGCTGGACCGCGTTGCACAGCATGCCGCCCCAGTGCAGCCGGCGCAGTCGGCGCACCGCACCGGGATCGCCGGCATCCCGGGCGCGAAGCTCGGCATCCATCTGTCGCAGAAACCAGCGCCGCGCCCAGATCGCGAAGGCCACGATCAGGCCGATGCCGATGGCGAAAGCCAGCCGGCCGGTCACGGCAAAGGCGACAGTCCCGACGGCACCGGCAATGCTCACCATCAGAAAATAGGCGCTGAACAGTCCGCGCAACAGCTGAGTGACCTCGGGGATGTCGAGCTTCACCAGCAGAAAGGCGGGTGCCGACATCAGAAAGAAACCCATCGGAAACAGCAGGATGACGGCGGCGGCCAGGACGACGGGATCTGGCATCATTGTGATGACCCTTTTGAGTGACTTCTGGCGGTCACCGCCAATGATATAAGCGGGCGTGTCGGAAACCATTGGGCTTTGGTCGGAGGGGCAGGACAGGTTGGCAGCGCCAGAAATCCCTGTCGTCCCCATCTTGGATGTTTCCGCAAGGCTTCCTCGGCGCTACAAGGCTTCCCCGGCGTCAAGAGATCATCGCCCGCCCGCCGCTGCTTCAACGAGATTTGACAGACCATGAGCCGTTTCTGGAGCCGCCTGACGCACGACCTGAAACCCTATGTCCCCGGCGAACAGCCGCGGATGGCGGATCTGGTCAAGCTCAACACCAATGAAAGCCCGCTCGGTCCGTCGCCGCGCGCGCTGGAAGCGATCCGCGGCGAGGCGGCCGATACGCTGCGGCTGTATCCGGACCCGCAGGCCACCGCATTACGCGAGGCCTTGGCCGCCTATCATCAGGTGCGCCCCGAGCAGGTGTTCGTCGGCAACGGCTCGGACGAGGTGCTGGCGCACGCCTTCGCCGCGCTGCTGAAGCACGATGCGCCGCTGCTCTTCCCCGACATCACCTACAGTTTCTACCCGGTCTATTGCCGCCTGTTCGGCATCGCCTACGAGACCGTGCCGCTGGATCAGGCCTTGCAGATCCGCGTGGCCGATTATCGCCGGCCGGCCGGCGCGCTCATCATCCCCAATCCGAATGCGCCGACGGGAAGCGCGCTGTCGCGGGCCGAGATCGCGACGCTGCTGCAGCAGCATCCGGATATCCCCGTGGTGATCGACGAGGCCTATGTCGACTTCGGCGGCGAGACCGCGATTCCGCTGGTTGCCTCGCACCCGAACCTTTTGGTGGTTCAGACCATGTCAAAATCCCGCGCTTTGGCCGGGCTGCGGGTGGGCTATGCGATCGGCGACGCCGATCTGATCGAGGCGCTGACCCGGGTCAAGGACAGTTTCAACTCCTATCCGCTCGGCCGGCCGGCCCAGGCTGGCGCTATCGCCTCGCTGCAGGACGAAGCCTGGTTTCAGCAGAGCCGCGCGCGCGTGATCGAAGGCCGCGAGCGGCTGAATCGCGGATTGGTAAAGCTCGGCTTCGAGGTGCTGCCGTCGGCGGCCAATTTCGTATTCGCGCGGCATCCGACGCATCAGGGTGGAGCACTGGCCACTGCGCTACGTCAGCGCGCGGTGATCGTCCGCCATTTCGCCGCGCCGCGCATCTCCGACTATCTGCGCATCACCGTCGGCACCGACGCGCAGACCGACCGGCTGCTGTCGGCGCTGTCGGACATCGCCTCATCGCTTCGGTGACCAGCCATAGGCCTTGGCACAGGCGCCGCCCATCAGCATTGCCCGCTCGCTGGCGCTGAGGCGGTCGGTGATACGAAACGGCTCGACGGCCTGTTCGTAGTTGACGACGGCGAAGGCGCGCGTCCAGTCGGTGCCCCACAGGCAGCGCTCGAAACCCCAGGCGTCGAACACGCGGGCCAGCGGATCCCAGATGTCGGGGAAGGGATAGGGTTCGCGCGACAGCGTGCAGGCGCCGCTGACCTTGATCACGGCATTCGGGCGTTTGGCGAGGGCGAGCACCTTTGGCAGATCGGCCCACGGCTGGGCCGGCGCCGGCGGCTGTCGCGGCTGCAGGATGCCGAGATGGTCGATGATGAAACGGGTGTCGGGATGGCGGTCGACCAGCGCCGTGCCTGCGTCGATATTGTCCCAACACAACAGGTTGACCGGAAAGTCGTAGCGCACGGCGGCGCGCGCGATCCGGTCGAGGCCGGGGTGGTCGGGCCCGCGCCCGTTTTCTTTTGTCAGCATGATGCGGATGCCGACCGCGCCCGGCGTCTTCTTCCAGTCGGCGACGACGTCGGCCACGTTAGGGTTTTCAGGGTCGACCGGCTTGACGATCGCCATCCGACCGGGATGGGCGCGTTGCACCTCCACGGCGTAGCTGGCGTCGTACTGGTACATCGAAAACGAAGAGATGAAGATCGCGCCGTCGACGCCGACCTTGTCCATCGCCGCCACCATCTCGTCGCCGGTGACGTGAGCCGGCCAGTTCGGCACCATGTGCCAGGGCCGCTTCGGCGTGTTCGCCTCATAGGCGTGGACTTGGGAATCGATAATGGTCATTGGGGCGGCTCCTCCGTGCCGGGCGATTTTTGGTGCCCGATGATTTCGCACATAGCAGCAGGTTCGCGCACCGACGGCAACGCGCGCGGCGCATTGCTGCTGCGTGGGTCGCGGGGAGGGGCATCGCGCAGCGGGAATGCGCAGTCTTGTTCGGCTACAAGCTGGCGTACCGGTGCTCTCAATGACGACGATAAGTCTTTGCAATTGCGCAATTATCACTGACGAGATTGCATCGAATTTCAGTCTCATTGACAATGACTGACCAGTCAGTCATATACAGATTCATGAAGAGAAAACCTTCGAAAGAGCCTTCGGCGAAACGCCCGGCCACTCAGCTCGCATCGATCCGCGCCGAGCGTGCGGCGGAGCGGCGCGGGGCGATCATCGAGGCGGCGATGGAGGAATTCATCACGCGCGGCTTTGCGGCGACCCGGCTCGACGACATCGCCAAACGCGCCGGGGTCGCCAAGGGCACGATCTATCTGCACTTCAAGGACAAGGAATCGATGTTCGAGGAACTGATCCGCACCGCGATCGTGCCGCTGGTCGTCCGCCTCGGCAGCGCGCCGGCGCGGCCCGATGCGTCGGTCCGCGACATGATCGAGGCCTTTGCCAAAACCTTTATCGAGCAGGTGGCGACGACGCGGCGGGGCGATATCGTTCGGTTGATCGTGGCCGAGGGGCCGCGCTTTCCCGCCGTCGCCGACTTCTATTACCGCGAGGTGGTCTCGCGCGGCCTTGCCGGCATGCGCGCGCTGATCGAACTCGGGATCGCGCGTGGCGAAATTCATCACAAGGAGCTGGCGCGCTTTCCGCAGATCCTGGTCGCGCCCGCATTGATTGCCGTGATCTGGCAGAGCCTCTTCAGCAAGCACGCGCCACTGGATGCGCTCGAGATGTTTCGTGTGCATCTCGACCTGATCTTTGGCGAACGGAGGACGACATGACTTCGTCGCGTACAATGACCCTCCTGACCGCGCTGGCGCTGGTCGCCGCACTCGCCGGCTGCAAGGAGCGCAGGGATCCTGGCTTTCAGGGCTGGGTCGAGGCCGACATGATCTTCGTAAGCCCCGATGAATCCGGGCGCGTGACCAAGCTCAACGTGCGCGAGGGCGACGTGGTGAAGGTGGGCGATCCCGTCTATTCGGTCGACGACGACCTGCAGCAGGCTGACCTCAACCAGAACAACGCCACGCTGGCGAACGCGCAGCAGGCCTATGATCGCGCCGCCTCCCTGAGCAAGACCGGCTCGGGCACGCAGGCCACGCTGGACTCCGCGGTCTCGGCGCTGCGCGTGGCCGAAGCCCGCGTCAACACCTCGCAGACCCGGCTGACACGGCGCCGCGGCTTTGCGCCGGTCGGCGGCACCATCCAGCAGATCTACTTCCGCGAGGGCGAGATGGTGGCGGCGCAGCGGCCGGTGCTGTCGATCATGCCGCCCGGCAACATGAAGCTGCGCTTCTTCGTGCCCGAAGCCGAACTGCCGAAACTTGCGATCGGCGACGAGGTCAAGGTGACCTGCGACAATTGCGCCGCCGATCTCACCGCAAAGATCTACTTCATCTCGACGACGGCGGAATATACCCCGCCTGTCATCTACAGCCTCGATGAGCGCAACAAGCTGGTCTACCTGATCCAGGCGCGGCCGAGCCGGCCCGATGCCCTGCGGGTCGGCCAGCCGATCAGCGTGTTCTTCAATGCCCGGACACCGGTGGCGGAAAAACGATGAACGGCTCACTGACAGCAGCGCCCGACATCGCGATCGATGTGTCGGGCCTCTCAAAATCGTTCAGCGGACGCGCCGTCGTGCAGGACCTGTCGATGCAGGTCAAGCGCGGCACCATCTATGGATTCCTCGGCCCCAACGGGTCCGGCAAGACCACCACCATCCGCATGCTCTGCGGCCTGCTGACGCCGGATGCCGGCGAGGGGACCTGCCTCGGCTACGACATCCGGCGCGACGCCGACAAGATCAAGCGCCAGGTCGGATACATGACGCAGCGCTTCAGCCTGTATCAGGATCTCTCGGTGCGGGAAAACCTCGAATTCGTCGCGAGGCTCTATGGCATGCGCGACGCCCGCGGCGCCGCGCGGGACATGATCAAGCGCATCGGCCTGACCGGCCGCGAGGAGCAGCTCGCGGGCGAACTCTCGGGCGGCTGGAAGCAGCGGTTGGCGCTCGGCGCCTGTACGCTGCCCAATCCGCAACTGCTGCTGCTGGACGAGCCGACCGCCGGCGTCGATCCCAAGGCGCGTCGCGACTTCTGGAACGAGATTCACGCGCTCGCCGCCGAAGGGCTGACGGTGCTGGTCTCCACCCATTACATGGACGAGGCCGAACGCTGTCATGAGATCGCCTATATCGCCTATGGCCATCTCCTGGCGCACGGCACGGTGGACGAAGTGATTGCGAAATCGGCGCTGTCGACCTACACCGTCACCGGCGACGATCTCAACAGGCTCTCGATCGAACTCACAGGGAAACCGGGCATCGACATGGTGGCGCCGTTCGGCGCCAGCCTGCATGTCTCAGGCCGTGACAGGTCCGCGCTCGAGACGACCATCGCGCTTTATCGCGACGGCAAGGGCTGGCGCTTCCAGCCCGCCGAGCCGTCGCTGGAGGACGTGTTCATCGACCTGATGGGCCGCTCAAAGGACAATTTCCAATGAGCGCGAACGACACCTATCGCCAAAACCACGACGTCAAGGAGCCGCCGTTCGGCTTCTGGTGGCGCAGCTATGCGATGCTGGTCAAGGAGTTCATCCAGCTTCGCCGGGATCGCGTTTCGTTCGCGATGATCGTGATGCTGCCGGTGATGCAGCTCGTGCTGTTCGGCTTTGCCATCAACACCACGCCGCGCAACCTGCCCACCGCCGTATTGCTGCAGGAGGACAGCGATCTCGCGCGCTCGGTGCTGAAGGCGATCGAGAACACCGCCTATTTTCGCTTCACCCGCGAGGTTCACTCCGTCGCCGAATTCGACGATCTGCTGCAGTCCGGCAAGGTGCTGTTCGGCGTCGAAATTCCGCGCGGTTTTGAGCGCGCGGTACGTCGCGGCGACAAGCCGGCGCTATTGGTCGCGGCCGATGCGACCGATCCGGTGGCGGCGGGCTCCGCGCTCGGCGCGCTCGGCACCATCGTGCAGACCGCGCTGGCGCACGACCTGCATATAGGCGACCCGCCGTCGATGCCGTTCGAGATCCGCGCCCATGCCCGTTATAACCCGGCGGGCTCGTCGCGGCTCAACATCGTGCCGGGCCTGGTCGGCACCATCCTGACCATGACCATGCTGATCTTCACCGCGCTGTCGGTGACGCGCGAGATCGAGCGCGGCACCATGGAAAGCCTGCTGTCGATGCCGATCAAGCCGGTTGAGATCAT
>JAIEPP010000508.1 GCA_019748335.1 Xanthobacteraceae bacterium | reverse complement strand
TGAGAATGCGTGTTGACGGAATCCTGCGCGCCGTACCGTTTCCAGGCGATGCGCCACCGCAGGCCGTGGTCTCGCGTATCAAGATCCTGGCTGGACTTAACATCGCGGAACGCCGGTTGCCTCAGGACGGGGCGGCGCGGGCGCGGGTCGGGCGGACCGATATCGATATCCGCATCGCCACCATGCCGACGCAGCACGGTGAGAGCGTTGTAATACGCCTGCTGCCTCGGGACCGCGGCTTGCTCGATTTGGGCAAGATTGGATTGTCCGGCCGCGATGAAGCCACGTTGCGGCGCCTGCTGGCGCTACCGCATGGGTTGATCCTGATCACTGGCCCGACGGGAAGCGGAAAGACCACGACGCTGGCGACAATGCTGTCGATCCTGAACGAACCCACGCGAAAGATCCTCACCATCGAGGATCCCGTCGAATACGAGATTCCGGGCATCAACCAGTCGCAGGCCAAGCCGGCGATCGGGCTGACCTTCGCCACGGCGATGCGCGCGTTCGTGCGCCAGGATCCCGATGTCATCATGGTCGGTGAAATCCGCGACAGCGAAACGGCAAACATCGCCATCCACGCGGCATTGACCGGCCATCTGGTGCTGTCAACGCTTCACACCGAGACCGCGGCGGCGGCGGTGCCGCGCCTCCTGGATCTCGGCGTCGAGGGATTTTTGCTGCGATCGACGTTGCGCGCGGTCGTTGCCCAGCGATTGGTCCGCATCCTCTGTGACGGCTGCAAGAGCACGCATGAGCTGACCGAACCGGATATGGTCGCCGACCCGCGATATCGGGTTCTGGGCTTTGCACCAGGCGAGACGATCTATCGCACTGGTGGTTGCGAACGCTGCGGCGGGACGGGCTATCGCGGACGTGCGGGGATTTTTGAATTGCTGGAGCTGACCGATGACGTCAGACCGTTGGTCGGCGCAGGAGCCGATGCCTCCCTTATTGACAGCGCCGCCATTCGCGCTGGCATGACAACGATGTTGGACGATGCCGTACAGAAATGCCGGCTTGGAATAACCGCGGCCCCCGAAGTGCTCCGCGTGACATCCGCGCGGTAACCGACGGGCATGCGGGGAAGGACGAGAGCTTGGGACGGAGAAGACAGATGAAGCTGCATGTGGTGACCAGAGGCCGCCATGCCCTGCGACATGCCGAGGCAGGCTTTACCCTTGTAGAGATGCTGGTCGTTATCGCGATCATCGGGCTGATCATGGGCTTGGTCGGTCCCCGCGTACTGAACTATCTCGGGGACTCCAAAGTGAAGGCGGCCAAGCTCCAGATCGAGAGCTTCTCAAGCTCGCTCGACCTGTTTTATCTGGACGTCGGCCGGTATCCGACCGTTGGTGAAGGTCTTTCCGCATTGGCGCAAAGACCAGGCAATACGACGATTTGGAACGGACCCTATCTCAAAACCGGCGCCGTGCCGACCGATCCGTGGGGACACGCCTATCTGTACCGCTCACCCGGCGAGCGCGGTCCTTACGAGATCGTGTCGTTGGGATCTGACGGCCAGGAAGGCGGGAGCGGTACTGCGGCAGACATCGGCAGCGACGCTGCGGCAAATCGACCATGAGCAACTTTTCGACCTCGCGTTGGCGTGCTGCACCATCATCGATTCGCGAGAGGATGAACAAATCTTTACCATCATTCCGATCTTGGATCGCGGCAAGTTTTCGTTTTTGAATTGATGCAACATCTTTGCGTTTGGGAGTGAATCACGTGTGTCCTGTCTTTATCTCTGCGCCTTGTGGCGCTCGGTCTCGGCTCACTGGCGCGCTCGGCTCGACTGTAGCGATTTTGTCCATAGCGCTTGCCTCGCCAGTCGTGCACGCCGCCGCAGCAACCGTGATCGAATCATCTGGCGCGACCAGCCTCGTGCTTGTCGACAATACTTACCATTTCGGTAGCGCCAACGGTCCCCAGCTGAGATATGGCGGTTCTGCGGTCGTGGTCGGCCAATTCGGCAATGCATCTCCGATCGCCGTGGAGCAGAAGGGGTCTGGCTACCAGGTCGCTTGGAAAGGGAAAGTCAGCGGCGCGGATCTGTTCAATGTCTGGAATACCGATATCAACGGCAACTTTCAGTCGTTCACGCCGCTCGTATCGGGCAGCAGCGCGGAGCTGAAGTCGTTCGAGACAAGTTTCCAGCAGGATCTCAACGGCGATGGAGTTATCGGCGGGGCCGCGACAGGCGTCGTCATCGAATCATCTGGTGCGACCAGCCTCGTGCTTGTCGACAATACTTACCATTTCGGTAGCGCCAACGGTCCCCAGCTGAGATATGGCGGTTCTGCGGTCGTGGTCGGCCAATTCGGCAATGCATCTCCGATCGCCGTGGAGCAGAAGGGGTCTGGCTACCAGGTCGCTTGGAAAGGGAAAGTCAGCGGCGCGGATCTGTTCAATGTCTGGAATACCGATATCAACGGCAACTTTCAGTCGTTCACGCCGCTCGTATCGGGCAGCAGCGCGGAGCTGAAGTCGTTCGAGACAAGTTTTAATCAAGACCTGAACGGCGATGGTGTTATTGGTGTCGCCGCGGCGCCTGTCAGCGGCGTTTGCGGATCAGTAAACGGCACGACGGTATTGTCTAAACCCTCGGCCAACCTTTGCTCCGCCGGTACGGCATCGTCCGTGGCGGGCTCGGGTCCGTGGACGTGGAGCTGCGGCGGCGCCAACGGCGGCGCCACTGCGACCTGCACTGCGTCGCTCGCGTCTGCGACGCCGACACCGACACCGACACCGACACCGACACCGACACCGACGCCGACACCAACGCCTACTCCAGGCCCTGTTAGCGGAAACTGTAGCACGCAGTCAGGCGGTACAGCTTTTGCATTCTGCGAGACTTTCAACCAGGGACGATCTGCCGTCCGTGGTCGCGGAGGGGACTTAGATCCCTCCAAATGGGCGACGGCGCGGTTATCCGGGGAGATCGGTTCATCAGGACAAGGTGTTGCCAATCCTGTTGCCATTGCCCCGATACCGCAATGTCGCGCGGGGATTACGCAAAGCTCTGTCTTCCCACCCGATGACACTTTGATCTGCGATCCAAGCGGCACGCGATCTTCACAGCTCATGACTGCCGTTTCGATGCAAAATTATGGTGTCAACTCGTACATGATCCGTCAGCCATTTGATTTTGCAGGACGCACCGGCAAGATTGTTTTTGATGTAGATGCGGTAGACCAGGGGCTCGGAGGGTTTGTCGAAATTGAACTCACTGAGGATCCGACGCCGGCTACTACATTTAGAGAGCTTCAAAATTTCGAAGTAGGGCCGGTTCCGCGAAATGGTTTAACGCTTAGATTGGGAAGCTTCGCCGAGTGTGCCAACGCTGTCGCTCCTGTGAATACCTTTGTTTACAAGAACTATGTGGGCACCATCATCACGCCGACGTTCAACCACGGCAACGGTTGCGCGAAAACGAGCCGAGGGTCGTTGAATCGCTTCGAGGTCCAGGTCTCTCAAAGCCGCATAGATGTATTCGGCGCTGACTTTTCAACCGACAACGGTCAAACGTTCGCAAACAACAAGTTGCTTTATTCGGCAAACATAAGTTTGCCGTTCACCCGCGGCTACGTCCACTTCAACCCGAGAAATCACGCAACGGTCAAATATGGTTTTGGCCCCGACGTGGTTTTCCACTGGGACAACATTGGGTTCGACGGGCCGGTGATTGCTGCGCCGAGAGCTTACGAGATCCCGGACAATAACGTTGTGACTTCGTACAATGGCAGCCAGGTGCAGAACCTTGGTTATCAGCTTTATGATGGAACGAACGGTAAGGCGGCTGGGATATACAATCTCTCAACGAGAATAAATTCTCTGACGTTCCAGAACGTGAACACGTCGGGCGTTACTTCGGCCACACTCACGATGAACGCATTCTTTAATGCGAGTGTGCATACGGCGAGTACGAATTGGGGAATCAGCTATCGGTTCAACGGCGGCACCTGGAGAAATCGAAATCTGACGGCGGGAGACCTCGCGTCGATCAATGCCATTGCCGGAGCACCGCTTGGTCACCTGTCATTGTCGCTCGATGTTCCGACGACGGATCTGGTTTCCGGAAACAATACTTTGGAACTGCTTCCGCTAAATGCTCCGATGGACTACCCGCCCGTTGTCGCCAATATCGATCTGCTCTTGGGGACACCAGGTTCCGCAAATCCCTCGCCGACGCCTTCGCCTACCCCTACACCCACGGTGGCATTTTCGGCGAACCCAACCAGCATAGCGTCCGGCAAGGTGTCGACCATGAACTGGTCCTCGACCGACGCAACTTCGTGCGCCGCTGCGGGCGGCTGGACGGGGACGAAAGCGCCCAGCGGCACCTTGGTCGTATCACCGCCAAATACGACGACTTACATGCTGACGTGCACCGGTAGCGGCGGGACGTCGCCAGCGGCTAGTACGACGGTTGCGGTGAATGCCAGCCAGACGCCGGTCAACGGCGCGTGTGGATCGGCAAACGGCACGACCGTGTCCTCTGCACCTTCGGCCAACCTTTGTACCGCCGGCACGGCCTCGTCCTTGACGGGCTCGGGCCCGTGGACATGGAGCTGCGGCGGCTCCAACGGCGGCGCCAGCGCGAGCTGTTCGGCGTCGGCGGGATCTGCATCAGGAGGAGGGGGGTCTACGCCGACAACGCCTGGTCCTGTCGCCGGAAATTGCGGCATGCAGTTGGGCGGCGCGGTGAGCTTCTGCGATACCTTTGACACCAAGAATCCGGGAATCCCAAGCCGCACCGGCGACCTAGACCCCAATGTCTGGGGAGTATCGCGTGCTACCGGTAATATGAATTTCGGTGCGGGCTTTTACAATGGATGGGCGCCAACGGAGATTCAGACTTGTAATGGGACAAAGACTGTCTCGCCGCCGAACGATATCGTCATTTGTAACGGCCAGCTTCGGCAAGCCAGCAATGATAATCCGACGGGTGCATTCGATGCGGGTGGGGTGACGACGCTGGCGATGTATCCAAAACAACCATTTGATTTTGCCGGAAGAACCGGAACGGTTTCGTTCGATATTAGCAACGACTCGCACGGAACTCACGCAGCATGGCCCGAATTCTGGATGACCAACCTTCCAATCCCTGCACCCTTCAATCACTTCGATACGTGGCAGACTCTCCCCGAGCATGGTTTTGGGATTCGCTTTGCGGCGTCGGTTGCCCCCGGCGGATGGGGGTTGTGCCCGAACGGCAACAATCTGGACAAGCGGCGCTGGACCGTCGATTCAGCTGTCATAGTCCGCAACTACGTCATGGATGACTCCTTCGGACTTGGTGGCGTTCGAACCAATATGGCTGTCAAGCAACTTGATTGTGTCGTCGCACCGCCTGACAACTCCGGAATCACGAATCACGTCGAGCTCAGGATCTCTCAAAATCAGATTGATATTTACGCCACCGACGCGGGTGTCACTCCAACTCGCGCGAATCTCAAGCGCATCGCTGTTGTTACTGATGCAAATCTGTCGCTGACGCGCGGACTGATTTGGCTCGAGGATGCTCACTACAATGCCGACAAGGGCGAGGCGCCATCGCAAAAGCAACACACGTGGGTCTGGGACAACGTGGCTTTTGACGGACCGTTTACCTACAGGGATTTCAGCTATGACGCCCTGGACGTCAATCAACCTAATGCGGCGACGAAAACAGTAGACTTGGGCAAGCCATCTCTGCCCAATCAGACCGCAAGCTGGAATGTTCTTAATATGCCAGCCAATCCGAAGGCCGCAGCCGTGCGTGTCCTTTTCAACTTCTATCAGCAAGGACCCGCCAAGGTGCTCAATGTGATCGTGAACGGTAATGCGCACCCGACGCCCTGGCCATATCCGGATACGCAAGCATACATGTGGCGCACTTATGCCGTGACAATTCCCATTACCGATCTTGTGCCCGGCACCAATGTCGTACAACTCGGATCAGACCAGGCGACGATAACTGCCAACGTTAATATCGTGCTCGTGGATGTCCCCGGCGGCGTGCCCGTGTTGCCTGGATCAAATAATGCATATCCTGCTCACTAGACATCGCGTTCGTTTCAACATCTTGGAGTATCGGCCCCGAATATTATGCGCGAGCGGCTGCGATGAAGGGAACGCTTCGCCACCGTAGGCGACGTTTGGATCTAAACCCGACCCGGTGCAGTCTGCAGGTATTGACTGTGGCCGGTTGCTGTTGATTTGAGAGGCAAGGCCGGTAGCGGCTGTTGCGCGCCCGCGACGCGCTTGCTGATCCCAAGCGCTTGTGAGACCCGCATCGGGCCATCACCCGTTGCTGGCTCACTTCGATTTTCCCCTGCTACTACTCCTTTTTCGGTCTTCCAGCTGGACTGGCCACCCGAAAGAACCCCGACGGTGATAGCTCGCGAAAGCGCAATTGCGGCACAAGGAAAATGTGTCGACGCAAATCTGCCTCGCATGATCGCCTCCGCCGATTCGAGATGATAAAGTGAATCATCAAGCCCCCTCCCTGGCGAGGGGGTTCTTCAGCAGACTGCTAGAACTGATAGCCCCAATCGTCGAGGATCAGGAGTTGGACGCGGTCGATCGTTTTGATCAGCCGGCTATCGGCCGCCGCCGCGCGCGACGGCGAGGCCTCAAACATGCGCGAAACGCGGTGATACATGACCGAATGATTGTTGCGGCAGGCCTTGTGGCCGAGAGCGCAGGCAATCCAGCTTTTGCCGAACCCGGTTGCCCTGTGATGAGCAGGTTCTCGTTGCGGTCGATCCAGTCGTCACCGCCAAGTCTGGCGCAGACGCTGCGGATCGGCTCCCGGGTGCCCACAGCGCGGCGGCGAGCCGGCGCTTGCGCACGGTGGGGCCTTCCTCACGGTGCAGCCGATAGACCCGATTCAAGCCGGACGTCTCCCCCAGCTTCCGCAGCAGCACGAATAGCCAACGGTAGCCGAACCGCCTGCGAGCATTGGCAAGCTCGCGCAATTGTCCGCGCAGTTATGTGTCAGGTTTTTGATCCCGCGCCAGTGTAAAATACTACCTTGACGTATACAGTTCGCAACTGCACAATTCATGACTACTCTATCGAATGCCAATTCACAGTTCGGTCTTTGCCACGCGTAACAATTTAAGGATACCGAAGGCCTCAATTGAGCACGCTGGGCGAGTGAGCTGAGGTAAACGAGCCGTGCTCTTCAATTCTTTTTCCTTCCTCACATTCTTTGTGGTCGTTACCGTGCTCTTTTTTGCACTGCCACATGCGTTGCGCTGGCTACTATTGCTGTTGGCGAGTTGCTTTTTTTATATGTGCTTTGTGCCGATCTACATCCTAATCCTAGCGGTCACGATCATCATCGATTACGTTGCGGCCATTTGCATCGAAGACACATCTGACTCACGGAAGAAAAAGCTTTTTCTTTTACTGAGTATCGTGTCGCTCTGCGTGATGCTGTTCGTTTTTAAGTACTTTAATTTCTTCAACAACAATTTTGCGGTATTAGCTGCTGCGCTCCAGTGGAATTATCCGATCGAGGCGTTGCGCATCGCGCTACCCATTGGTCTCTCCTTCCACACATTTCAAAGTTTGAGCTATGTCATCGAAGTCTACCGTGGCCGCCAGAAAGCCGAGAGACATTTCGGTATCTATGCACTCTACGTCATGTATTTTCCCCAGCTGGTGGCCGGGCCGATCGAGCGTCCTCAAAACGTGCTTCACCAATTCCACGAGCGAAAATACTTCGACCTTTCCCGCTTGCAGGATGGATTAACACTGGCTTTGTGGGGACTGTTCAAAAAGGTTGTCGTGGCCGACAGCTTGGCCATCTACGTCGACTCGATCTATAACAACAGCATCCAGCACAACGGCGCAACGCTGCTATTGGCCACCTATTGTTTTGCGTTCCAGATCTATTGCGACTTCTCCGGGTATTCGGACATTGCACGCGGCGTTTCGCGGATCTATGGCATTGAGTTGATGAAAAATTTCGATGCACCCTACTTCTCGACATCAATCAGTGAGTTCTGGACTCGTTGGCACATCTCGTTGTCCACCTGGTTTAGGGACTACGTCTATATCCCCCTCGGCGGCAACCGAGTCTCGTCGGGTCGTCATCCCTTCAACCTGATGCTCGTATTCCTCTTGAGCGGATTCTGGCATGGTGCCAATTGGACCTTCATTGTCTGGGGCGCGCTTCACGGCACTTATCTGATCGTCGAACGACTATGGAGTACTGCACGTGAGTGGTGGGGCCTCGCCGCTAATGAAAAAGCCGGCCTGTTGTGGACGGCATTGAGCATGCTGCTGGTTTTTCACTTGGTACTGGTCGCCTGGGTTTTCTTTCGGGCCAGCGATGTGAGCACGGCATTCGGCATCGTGCGCCGAATACTGATTCCGACCGGGCAGATCTTTTTCGATCCGATCCTGATTCAATGTGTGCTGGGCGTGGTAATCGTTATTGTTGCAGACTGGTGGACGCGCCGAACCAACTATTGGGATAACCTTAAGCTCTATCCCTTATCATTCCGCTTCACGGCATGCCTAATGATGCTTTTCGGGATCTCCCTACTTGGAGTAGAGAAGGGTTCTCAGTTCATCTACTTTCAGTTTTGAGCTATGCGAAGAACCGTGGTCTTCCTCCTGCTTGTGGTGCTGCTGGATCGAGGGCTCGGTGTTCTCCTCGGCTCGATCCAGACCCGAAGTTTCACCGGAGACAAAGGCGGGCTGCTCAACTACGCTCTGCTCCAAGAGCCGCAGATCCTGATACTCGGCTCGTCACGGGCGCAACTGCACATTATGCCTTCGGTTCTCACTGAGAAGCTGGGGATGACGGCCTATAACGCGGCGCTCAAGGGTCAGGATCTACTCTATGCGGTTATGCTATATGATTTGTGGAAGCGCCGACACCCGCCGCCGAAGGCAATAGTACTGACTGTCGACATCGAATCTCTCATTACACGCGAGAGCGAGGTCAATACGGTGCACCTTATGGCACCCCACATGGATGAAAGTACGCTCGTACGCGAGGTCTTGTACTCAGATAACCCTCTCGCGCGCTTCGTGTATGTGGCTCAAACGTACCGCTTCAATGGCAACGTGCTCTCGCTTGCTAATCATGCTTTTCGCCGGCCACCGGACGGCTACGACGGCTTTATAGTCTCACCTGGCGCCTTGAACCCTGCCACGGAAACCGGAGTTCTGAACGCGCTGGATCAAGATCGCACTGCGCTCGAGATGGCACAAGTTCCATTCTCGCCTCAGAAGCTTAGATACCTCCGAGATTTGGCGGTGGAAGCTTTCCGCAATGGTACCCGGCTGTATCTGTTGCACACCCCGATCTTCCGTCAGGACGAAAGCGCGCACAAGATTTGGGTGGACAAATTGCGGGTAATACTCGCCGATATGCCCGGAGTTAAATTCGTAGACCTTTGCATCACAACTCATCCAGCAATATTTAGCTGGCCGCAGCTCTATCGCAACCTCAACCACCTCAACCGAGATGGCGCCGAGTTACTGAGCGGATTGTTGGCGGCAGAGATCAAGCGAGATTTTTCTGGCTCCCCTTGAGCACGTCGTTGGGTCTCTAGCCCGTTACTTGCCAGAGGACGCCTGAGAGGTAGGTGAGCGTGGTGTAAAGCGCTGATGATGCGACGTAGGAGTCGGTTGCGAAGCAAACCCTATCACCTCAACCGCGGACGCCACACCCGCCATGACTGGTGATACGATTCTGCCATTCTCATTTCCAGCCGTTCACGCCAACAAAGTCACAGCTGCCTTCGATGCGGGCGTCTGACGTTGAACGGGGGAGTGAAGCTTCTGGCGGCCACCGATCCAAATGGGTCTGAATGATAGGCAAATTCTGTAAACAACGTTGAGTCAACTGGCTAATTGATAAGGAATACAATGAGTTAGTTCAATCCAATAACCTTTGCGCCTATAGCGAAAGCTGCCATGCCCGGATTCTTCCCCGACTCAGGCCTCACGTCGCCGGTCCTACGGCGTCGGCGACGTGACGACTGTGGTTGATCCTCCGGTCACGAAGGTACTGGGCACAGCGCCCGTGCCGCGGATGATATTCCGCAAGCCATAGGCGCTGGTCACGG
>JAIEPP010000593.1 GCA_019748335.1 Xanthobacteraceae bacterium | reverse complement strand
CCCAGGCCTTCACCTTCTGCACGTCCACGTTCGGTACCCCTACCAGCTTGAACAGCACCAGCGCCGGGACGTCGTAGGCGAATTCCCGCACCAGATCGGCCCGGCCGTTGGCGACGAAGCCATCCAGCGCGCGGGTGACGATCTGCCTGATCTGCGGTTCGATCGCCTTGAAGCGGCGCGGGCCGAAGCATCCCTGCACCAGTTTGCGAATGCGGGTGTGATCCGGCGGAACGCGGGCGGAGAGACCGGAATAGGCGGTAAAGCCGCCCTCACGCATGATCCGCTTGCCGTCGGCGCACATCGGCCGCAGCGGCGCCTGCGCGTTTTCCGAAGAGAAGGTCCGCCAATCGTCGAACACCGACTTTATGTCGGCGTGACCGGCCACGACATAATACTGAAGCTCGTCGGAAAAGAAGACCGGCGCCTGCGCGCGCGCCCATTCGTAGAAGGCAAAGGGATCGCTGATATCGAACGGATCGAAATCACCCGACGCGTCTGAAAAGGGGCAGCCTTTCGCGGCCGTCGCTGTCGCCATCCCATTCCTCCCTCGGTGCCCGTTGAGGGCGTCTTTTTGCAGAGGATACGACGTAGTCTTTGGTTTTTCTTTAGTAATAAAACCCAGTAATAATAATGACATACGGGATCAGCCGGGCTGGGCGACGCCCACCAGGCTCCGGTAGATCTGGCGCAACGCCGCGCTTTGCGGCCGATCGTCGAAATGCCGCACCGAGTCCAGGTAGAGTTTGTACTGCCGGTCGATGGCTTCGCGGCGGCCCTGGGCGCGAAAGACCCGCATCGCCTCCTCATGGGCCATCTCGCACAGCGGATCGATCGCCAGCGCCTTCTGGCAGTGTGCCAGCGCCGTTGAAAAATCCTGGCGCTCGCGGTGAATGCGCGCCGCATCGCGCTGGATCTTGAAAAACATATCCCGCAGCCAGTAGCGTTTCGACCAGCACCAGTCGTGTTCGCTGTTGTCGGCATAGTCGGCCGGAATGTCCGCGAACAGATCGCCGGTATAGAGCCGGTCGGCGGCCTGCAGGCAGATCAGCGCCTCGTCGCTCGCGCCCGACTTGATGTGGCTGTGCGACTGGCGGCAGAGCTGCTCGAACGTCGAGATGTCGAGCCAGCTTCTTTCGGGCGGCGCCAGGATGTAGCGCGATCCGTCGCGCAGCAGATACCGGCGCATGTCGGCGCCGCG
This sequence comes from Xanthobacteraceae bacterium, assembly GCA_019748335.1. Classification (GTDB taxonomy): domain Bacteria; phylum Pseudomonadota; class Alphaproteobacteria; order Rhizobiales; family Xanthobacteraceae; genus Bradyrhizobium. The sequence goes on along the minus strand of JAIEPP010000593.1, from coordinate 8,829 downwards.
CCCCGGCCTGCCCTCCAGCGCCTCGCGCAGGCATTTGACCGTGTGATAGAGCCGGTTGCGCGCGGTCTCGGCCTTGTCGGCTTCGGGCCACAGCAGGTCGCACAATTCGTCCGTGGTCGCGCCCTGCCCGCCCCGCTGCAGCAGGTAGGCGAACAGCGTCTTGGACTTGCGGGTCGCGCCGCCGGAAACTTCCCAGTTCACCTGGCTGCCGTCGTTGCGATAGATCCGGAGCCGGCCGAAGCATCGGATCTTCCAGCGGTCGCGGCTGTCGAAATAGGTCGCGACCGGCTCCTCGGCGGAACGGCGCAGCAGCCACATCGGATCGGCGCCCTCGGCGGCATGGATCGCCGCCGCCGGCATCTCCCCGCTATCGGGGAGGATTTCCCCGAGCCAGTGGTCGATCTGCTCGCGCAGCGTGCCCTGGGTGAGAAGCCGGGCCGGCAGCCAGTGCGGATTGGCGGCGACGCCGGTGGGCGTGAGGATGCCCGGATGCCCGCGCAGCGCGGCGAGCAGTTGCTCGTCGATCAGCAGGCTTCGGTTGTAGAGCGACACCACCTGAAGGCCGGGCCTCGCGGCAAGCCTGTCCGCCACCAGCGTCCAGCGTTCGAAGTTCGCCGCCGCCGAGTTGGTTTCCAGTCCCCATCCCATGTCGATCGCAAGCACCGTTTCCGCGGCGGGATCGCAAGCTTCGAGCCAGCGTTCGATCTGGCGCTCGACCCGGCCGAAGGAAATCGGCACATCGAGAAACGATAGATCCGCATAGGCCTTGCACAGGATCGGAATGTTCTTGCCACGGCGACCGCCCGCCGTTCTCGGCTTGAACGACGATTTCCCATCCGCGGTAACGATCAGGATTCTGGCCGGAGCAAGCTGCTCGATCGCGGCATCGAGAAACTCGGCAAACAGCGACCGCTGGCGGCTGACGAAGAACGCCAGGTTCGCCGCAGGTGCCCCAACGCCGGTCGTCATGTCCATGCCTCCCCCGTCGGGGCAGCATGATCGCAACGGCGACGAAAGCAAACCGGAATACGCGCCGGTCAGACCCGAAAATGCTTGGAGAGCTTCAGGCCCTGGGCCTGATAGTTCGAGCCGATCTTCTGGCCATACATGGCGTCGGGCCGCGCCAGCATTTTCTCGTAGACCAGACGGCCGACGATCTGGCCGTGTTCGAGGATGAACGGCACCTCGCGCGAGCGCACTTCCAGTACCGCGCGCGAGCCCTGCCCGCCGGCGCCGGCATAGCCGAAACCGGGATCGAAGAATCCGGCATAGTGGACGCGAAACTCGCCGACCAGCGGATCGAACGGCACCATTTCCGCGGCGTAATCCGGCGGCACCTGCACCGCTTCCTTGGAGGCCAGGATGTAGAACTCGCCGGGATCGAGAATGAGGCTGCCGTCGGGCCGCGCCTCGATCGGCTCCCAGAATTCGCCGACCGCATAGCCGCCGCGGCGGTCGATATCGACGACCCCGGTGTGGCGCTTGGCGCGGTAGCCGACGAAGCCGCCGGCGTTCTCACCGGACAGATCGACCGACAGCGCGACGCCGTTGGCCAGATCGGCATCGTCGATATCGACCAGCCGCTCGGCCGCATGCAGCGCATCGAGCTCGTCGGCGTTGAGGATGGCATCACCGGTGCGGAAGCGAACTTGTGACAGCCGCGAGCCCTCGCGCAGCAGCACCGGAAATGTCTTCGGGCTGATCTCGGCATAGAGCGGGCCGTGGTAGCCGGCGCCGATCATGTCGAAGCGGCGCGTGCCGTCGGCGATCACCCGGGTGAAAACATCGAGCCGTCCGGTCGAACTCTTGGGGTTCGCGGCGGCGATGATCTCGCGCGGCAGGGCAAGACTTTCCAGCAGCGGGACGATATAGACGCAATTGGTCTCCAGCACCGCGCCGTCGGAGAGATCTATTTCGTGCAGCTTCAATTCGTCGATGCGCTCGGCGACGGTGGCGCCCGGACCCGGAAGAAAGCTCGCGCGAACGCGGTAGGCGATGTCGCCGAGACGCAGGTCGAGGCTCGCCGGCTGGATCTGGCTTTCGACGAACGGGTATTCGGGCAAAATGAGACCCGCATCCGCCATCGCCGCGATCATGCGGTCGGGCAGAATTCCGTTGGCGTCGGGCGGCAGCGAAAACGACACGGCGATATCCTTAAGGGGTACCCACGGGATGACCCGAATGGCATCCAAACCCCATAAATAAGGGCTTTTACGGGTTATCCGAAGGGCGCCTTGACGGAAAGGGCGCGAAGGAATATCAGCATGACTTATCCCGTGGTGATTTGAGCCGGCCGGCTTGCAGCCACGTTAAATAAGTAGCTAAACAGGCCGGGGACACGTGTGATCCCGGCCTGTGGAAATTTTTCCAGGCCGGTTTTTTGTGACCATTTTCCTGATGGTCACGACGGAGGTCACATGTCTGAGGCTAGTTCTACCACCCGCTACCGTCCCGAAACCAGGCTGGTTCATTCCGGCACCCTGCGCTCACAATATGGCGAGACTTCCGAGGCGCTATTCCTGACCCAGGGGTTCATCTACGACACCGCCGAACAATGCGAGGCGCGGTTCAAGGGCGAAGATCCCGGCTTTCTCTATTCGCGCTTTTCCAATCCCAACATCTCGATGTTCGAGCGCCGCATGATCGAGCTCGAAGGCGCCGAGGCCGCGCGCGCGACCGCGACCGGCATGGCCGCGGTGACCACCGCGGTGCTGGCGCCGCTGAAGGCCGGCGACCATGTGGTGGCGGCAAAGGCGATGTTCGGCTCCTGCCGCTATGTGGTGGAAGACCTGCTGCCGCGTTACGGCATCCAGTCGACGCTGGTCGACGGCCTCGACCTCGACCAGTGGAAGAAGGCGATGCGGCCGAACACCAAATCGTGCTTCCTCGAAAGCCCGACCAATCCGACGCTCGACGTGATGGACATTTCGGCGATTGCCGAGATCGCGCACCAGGGCGGCGCGCGGCTGATCGTCGACAACGTGTTCGCTACTCCGATCTGGCAGAGCCCGCTCTCGCTCGGCGCCGACGTCGTGGTCTATTCCGCGACCAAACACATCGACGGCCAGGGCCGTTGTCTCGGCGGCATCATTTTGTCCTCGGAGGCGTTCATTGCCGAGCACATCCACAACTTCATGCGCCAGACCGGCCCGTCGATGTCGCCGTTCAATGCCTGGGTGCTGTTGAAGGGGCTGGAGACGCTTAGCGTGCGGGTGCGCGCGCAGACCGAGACCGCGGCGAAGATTGCCGATGCACTCGCCAGCCATCCGAAGATTTCGCGGCTGATCTATCCCGGCCGTGCCGACCATCCGCAGGCGGCGCTGGTGAAGAAGCAGATGCGCGCCGGTTCGACGCTGATCGGGTTCGAGGTCAAGGGCGGCAAGGCCGGCGCGTTCCGCTGCCTCAACGCCCTGAAGATCTCGCGGATCTCGAACAATCTCGGCGACGCCAAGAGCCTCGTCACCCATCCCGCCACCACGACGCATCAGCGGCTGACGCCGGAAACGCGTGCCGAACTCGGCATCAGCGAAGGTTTTATTCGTTTCTCCGCCGGCCTCGAGCATGCGGATGATCTGATCGAGGATTTCGCGGCGGCGCTGGAGAAGGCGTGAGGCGACTGCGTAGGGTGGGCTAAGCGCAGCGAGCCCACCATCTCGCATCCCCGAACATCGTTGGTGGGCACGGCGCGAGTGCGCCTTTGCCCACCCTACGAAGCGATCACATCGGCCGATACGTTCGCACGTCCGCCGGCACATTGACGCCGAGCTTGATCTGGCCGACCGACCTGATGATGTCGTCGCCGAGCAGTTGCGCGAAGCAGGCGTAGCCCCAGTCGTTCATGTGCAGGCCGTCGGAGATGACGAAGCCGTCCATCGGGATCGCCTGTTTCTCGTGCCAGTCGCGCATCACCTCGAAGCGCGGGAAGACGCCGACGTGGCGGAGTTCGGCGACGCGACCGAGCAACTTCACGATCTTGCCGGCGCTCTCGGGATGTTCGTTGACGCGCGGCGAATATTGCGGATCGACCAGCACCAGATCGGCGCCGGCTGCCTGAATCCGCAAGACGCCTTCTTCGACCAATGCGGCGGTCTCGGCCGGATCGAGGTTGCGCAGCACCGCATTGGTGCCGACCTGCCAGATCACCATGTCCGGATGCATGTCGATCACTTCGGACTGCAACCGCTTCATCATTTCGGGCGCGTCCTCGCCACCCTTGCCGCGGTTGACGATCGTGATATCGGCGGACGGATATTGCCGGCGCAATTGCGCGGCGAGCCGGTTGGGATAGGTGAACTCGGCCGAGGTCGCGCCGTAACCGTTGGTCGAGGACGAGCCGAACGCGATGATCACGACCGGCTGACCGGCGGCGAGCTTGCTCGCGACATGCGGCAGCGAGCCCATCGATTTGGCAACGCCCTTCGCCGACTGGCAGGGGACGCGGCTGAAAATATCGGTCGCCGATTTCGCGACTTCCCTGACCTTGTCGATCGCCCGGCCGGCGATGCCTTTTTGCGCCGCCGGATTCGCCGGATCGACGGCCGCCACATTGCCGGCGCCCGCAGCACCTGAGGTCGCCGGCGCCGCTGCGGTCGCCGGCGCGGTTGCGGTCGCTGGCGCAACCGCGGTCGAGGTGCCAACTGTGGCTGGCGATGCCGGCGGCTTGATGGTGGTGTTATCGGCCAGCGCGGCCTGCTTGGCAACTTGCGCGTGCACCGACAAAACAAAGACAGGTGCCAACAGCGCCAAAGCGGCAACGGCGAATGTCGTTAGGCAAAAAGGGTAGTGACGACTCATTAACGCTAGTTCCCTTAATTCTGCTGCGCTGCGTCGAGGTGGGCGGTGTCGATCACGAATTTCGACAGCGCGCGGCCAAGGCAGTCATGAACGCGTTTGGCGAGGTCGCTGCCGTGCGCGGTCGAGAACAGATCGAAATCTCCGGCGTCGTTCCAGTGACGCATGATGGCAAAGCGGTCGAACAGCGGAACCTCGTGCTGCTGTGCCACCACCCGCATATTATCTAGGTAGGGCGGCGCAGAAGTCATCGTTTCCGTGCGCGGACTGTATTGCAGATTGACCAGGATCACATCGGTTCCAGCGGTTTGCAGCGCAACAACACCCTCGTCCACAGCGCCGCGAAAATCGTCGGGATCGACGGATCGCATAGCATCGACGGTGCCGGTCTGCCAGATTACCAAAGTAGGCCTTTTTGCTTCCACCAGCTTAACGAGCGTGGAGGCCGCTTCCTCGGCGGTCTTCGCGCTCTGTAGTTCTACGGACAGGGTGATCGGGGTCGACGGCAGGCGCTCTTTGAGCGCCGCCTGCAACCTGGCGGGGTAGGCGCTGGCGTCGGCAGAGGCGATGGTGGAGGAGCGGCTGCCGACCACCAGGATGGTCAGCGGCTGGGCCTTTTTGACCGCCTCAGCCACCTTCGGCAGCGAACTTTCGCTGGTCAGCAGATAGGCCGGCACGTCGCAGCTCTGGCCGGCATCCTCGGCACGTGCGTATCCGCCAGCCACGAAGGCCGCCAGCAGCGCAGCCAGCACAGTCCTGAAAGCGGACCTCATGCCCCCCCTCCCGCCAGATCGGCGTTGCCGGGGATGCTTTTTGTTTTCGACGCACCCTTGTCGGCGGAGTGCTTGTACCACGAAATCACCCACGCCATTCCCCACATGATGAGGATACCGGAAACGCTGACCAGCAAGTGCATTGCAGCACCGCCGGAGACTTCAGCGAGCACGAAATGGCCTGCAAAGGCCAGGAAGACACCGAGGCAGAATATCTCAAGCGAGTGCTGGCCACAGAGGATCAATGGTCGCAGCCAGGGCGATTTCAGCCCGGGCCAATCCCTGGGCAGGAAACGCACCGTGATCGCCGCCAGCGCCAGAAAATGGGCGAAGCGCAACACGTCCAGATCGGTCTTGTCGATCGGATACATCCATTGCTCGATGATGCGCGGCATCAGACGACCTAGCTGGGGCACATACCAGGTCATGGTGACGCAGAAAGAGGCAAACAGATAGGCCAGGCAGATCCACATCGTCAGCGGCGAGGACAGCAGCCGCGACATCCGCGCCGCGCCGCCCATCGCGCACCAGGCCCCGAACACGAACAGCAACTGCCAGGCCAGCGGGTTGAAGAACCAGACGCCGTTCGGATAGGCGGTCAGATACAGGTCGAAATGCCAGGTCACCGCATAGAGCAGCGCCGACAGCGCCAGCGTGACGTCGGCCCGCCACTTCATCAGCCACAGGATGATCGGCAGGAACAGCATCAGGACGATGTAGAGCGGCAGCACGTCCATGTTGACCGGGCGGAATCGCAGCAGCAGCGCCTGCACGATGGTGACGTCCGGCTGCTTGAGAAAATCCATGATGCCCATTTCTTCGCTGTAGAGCGGATTTTCGAAACTGGTGGCGACGTAGGAAATCTCGGCCAGGAAGATCGTGAACAGGAACACGTGCGCGACATAGATCTGCCAGACCCGCCGCAGGATCCGCGCGGTCGCGACCACGAAGCCGGCCTGCAGCATGGCGCGGCCGTAGACGAAGGCCGCGGTATAGCCGGAGATGAAAATGAAGATTTCGGTGGCGTCGGAAAATCCGTAATTGCGGATCGTGAACCAGGTCAGGATGTTCGGCGGCAGGTGGTCGATGAAGATCAGCCACAGCGCGAGGCCGCGAAACAGGTCGAGCCGCAATTCGCGTTCGCCGATCGCCGGGAACACAATCGCCGGCGCCGACGAGGCGACCTTGACCGCGTCGTGTCCGGCGAGCGCGGGCTTGGTATCGCCAGGCGTTCCGGCAATGGGATCGGCAATGGACGTCATCTAACACCATTTGGGCAGTTGGGCTTTTTGCGCTTGCTCTGTCCGAAACCGATCATATCGGCCCGCAAGTCGCAGACAAGATACGCCGGGAAATACGGGCTGGCTGCACGCGGGTGCGCTTTAGAGTGGAACTATGTTGAAACCGCGATGAAACCAGTGCAATGGGTCCCGCCAGCGGTTGGTTCCCATCGTTTCCATTCGTTTTCTTGGGGTTCACCGCTTTCTTGGCTATGATGCGCAACAGGATTTTCGGAAGCCCTTCCCCATGTACCGCGCCATCACCCGTCAGATCGAAGTCACCGTCGAGCCGAACTTCGTACCGGAACGCTCGGTGGTCGATCGCGGCCAGTATTTCTGGTCCTACACGATCGTGATCACCAACACCGGCGCCGAAACCGTGCAGCTCCGCACCCGGCACTGGGTCATCACCGACGCCGTCGGCCGCAAGCAGGTCGTCCGCGGCGAAGGCGTGGTCGGCGAACAGCCGGTGCTCGCGCCCGGCGAACGCTTCGAATACACCTCCGGTGTACCGTTGCAGACCGCGTCGGGCTTCATGACCGGCCGCTACCAGATGGTCACCGCGCGCGGCGAACATTTCGAGATCGACGTGCCGACGTTTTCGCTGGATTGCCCGGCGGGCAAACGGGTGTTGAATTAGGGGCGACGCTCGAACGCCGTTCCACCGACCGTCGTCATACTCCGCGAAGGCGGAGTATCCAGTACGCCGCGGCTTATTGATTCAATCATCAGCGTCTCTGGAATACTGGATCGTCCGCCCCAGTGCGCAATTGCGCACAAGGCGGACGATGACAACTGAAAACGTGGAGCGAAGCGTCCTACTCTTCCACGCCCGCTTCATGCGGCGTGAACTGGTACACCGACGAGCAGAACTCGCAGGTCACCTCGACCTTGCCGTCCTTGACCATCTCCGCGCGATCCTTGGCCGCAAAGCTCTTCAGCATCGACGAGACCGCGTCGCGCGAGCAGGAGCATTGGGCCCGCAAGGGCAGCGGCGGGAAGACGCGCACACCGCGTTCGTGGAACAGCCGGTACAGCAAGCGCTCGCCCGACAAATCCGGATCGATCAGTTCGACGTCCTCGACGGTCGCGATCAGCGACTGGCCTTCGACCCAGGCGTCGTCTTCCTCGATCTCGGGTTTCTCGACGCCCTCAGGGACGTCGCCGGGATCGAGATCATGTTGCGCCCGCTCCGGGGCTTTGGGCAGAAACTGCAGCAGCATGCCGCCGGCGCGCCAGCGATGTTTGGGGCCATCGCCGCCGCCGCGCCATTCCTCGCCGACCGCGAGCCGCACCCGGGTCGGGATCTGCTCGGAACGCAAAAAGTATTCGTGGGCGGCGTCTTCGAGATTGCCGCCCTCGAGCGCCACCAGGCCCTGGTAGCGGCTCATGTCCGGGCCCTGGTCGACGGTCATCGCGAGATGGCCCTTGCCCAGCAGGGCGCCGGAATCCTGGCCGTCCTTGAGCCGCGCCGCATCATAGCGCGCATAGGCGCGCAGGCGATCCGGCGCCTGGAAATCGACGATCAGGAACGACACCGGGCCGTCGGTCTGGGTCTGCAGGATGAAGCGGCCGTCGAATTTCAGCGACGAGCCCAGCAGCGTCGTCAGCACGATCGCCTCGCCCAAGAGCTTGCCGACCGGGGCGGGGTAATCGTGCTTGGTCAGGATGTCGTCGAGCGCCGGGCCCATGCGGGTCATCCGGCCGCGCAGGTCCAGCGCATCGACCTCGAACGGCAGCACCGCGTCATCGATGGGAACGGGCGACGGCGCACGAATGGGCGCCTCGGTGGTGATTTTCGGTTCAGGGGATTGTGACATGGCGCTTTATCTGGGGTCGGGAGGGGCAAAACGAAAGGGGTCTCTTATCCCTCCCCCTTGTGGGGTCGAGACGAGCGAACTCGCTCTTGGGGTGGCGCGTTGAGAGCGAAGCGAACAACGTGACGGGTGGGGGGCTGCTTCAGCGAAAGGATTCTTCGCGCACTG
>JAIEPP010000288.1 GCA_019748335.1 Xanthobacteraceae bacterium | reverse complement strand
GCTCGACGTCTTTGGCGTCACGTACTCTGGGAGTGTCCACGCGTCCTGCTCAAAACCTTGGAAGTTCGGGAAAGGCCAGCTTGCCGCCGTGCACATGGACGCGGCCGAGTTCGGCGCAACGGTGCAGCGTCGGGAACACCTTGCCGGGATTGAGCAGGCCCTGCGTGTCGAATGCGCATTTCAGCCGCTGCTGCTGGTTGAGATCGATCTCCGAGAACATTTCCGGCATCAGGTCGCGCTTCTCGATGCCGACGCCATGTTCGCCGGTCAGGACGCCGCCGAGTTCGACGCAGCAGCGCAGGATGTCGGCGCCGAAGGCTTCAGCCTTGTCCATCTCGCCGGGCTTGTTGGCATCGTACAGGATCAGCGGATGCAGGTTGCCGTCGCCGGCGTGAAACACGTTGGCGACGCCGAGGCCGTATTTTTCCGACAGCTCGCGGATCCGCGCCAGAGCCTTCGGCAGCGCGCCGCGCGGGATGGTGCCATCCATGCAGAGATAATCAGGCGAAATCCGCCCCACCGCCGGAAACGCCGCCTTGCGGCCGGCCCAGAACAGGTTGCGCTCCATCTCCGAGGTGGAGATCTGCAAGGTGACGGACCCGCACCCCTTTGCGATGGTTTCGACCCGGGTGATCAGTTCGTCGACCTCGACGCCGGGGCCATCGAGCTCGATGATCAACAGCGCCTCGACATCGAGCGGATAGCCGGCATGAACGAAGGCCTCGGCGGCGTGGATCGCCGGCTTGTCCATCATCTCCATGCCGCCTGGAATGATGCCGGCACCGATGATGCGGGCGACGCATTCGCCGGCGGCCTCGACCTCGGCAAAGCCGACCATCAGCGCGCGCGCGGTCTCGGGCTTCTGCAGGATCCGCACCGTGACTTCGGTGATGACGCCGAGCAGGCCTTCGGAGCCGGTGATGATGCCCATCAAATCGTAGCCGGCATTTTCCGCCGATTTACCGCCGATTTTCAGGATTTCACCCGACATCAGGACGATTTCGCAGCCGAGCACGTTGTTGGTGGTCATGCCGTATTTCAGGCAATGCACCCCGCCGGAATTCTCCGCGACATTGCCGCCGATCGAGCAGGCGATCTGCGACGACGGGTCGGGCGCATAATAGAACCCGGCATGCGCCACCGCCTGGCTGATGGCGAGATTGGTGACGCCGGGCTCGGTGACCGCCACACGGTTGTCGAAATCGATCTCGCGGATGCGCTTGAACTTGCCGAGCCCGAGCAGCACGCCGTCGGCCAGCGGCAGCGCGCCGCCGGACAGCGAGGTGCCGGAACCGCGCGGCACCACCTTGATGCCCTGCTCCGAGCAATATTTGAGGACTTTCGAGACCTGCGCGGTGGTGTCGGGCAGCACCACCACCATCGGCGGCTGGCGGTACGCCATCAGGCCGTCGGATTCGTAAGGCACCATTTCGGCCGCGCTGTCGATCACGCCCTCGCCGGGCACGATCGCGCGCAAGGCCGCAACAATGGCGTCGCGGCGATCCAGAACCGCCTGATCGGAAGCCGGCATCATGATGGCCATGCGTTTCCTCCAGGCCCTACCGCGACAGGTCGCGCGGATGATCGATTTGTGACGGCAAATCAAGCACGTCTGGGCCGGTTTGGGTAGGCCACCAAGGTCGGATTGCCTCTGCCACCGCGATGAGTTCTCTCTGGGGCAAGTGCCCCGTCATGAAACCTGTCAAGGTTTCATGACTTGTCCTGTCGAAGCCGGCCATGCCACAAGCAACCGCACCATAGTCCCCCCACGGAAAGACGAAGAGCCCCCTATGATGAAACCGACCTTGAGCGCGCTCGTTGCCCTCGCCTCCCTGACTTCAGCGGCATCCGGCGCGCTGGCGCAGGACATCGACCTCGCCGCCGGCAAGTCCTCGTTCAACAAGTGCTTGGCCTGCCATGCCATCGGCGAAGGCGCCAAGAACAAGGTCGGCCCGGAGTTGAACGGGCTCGACGGCCGCAAGTCCGGCACCGCGGAGGGCTACTCCTATACGGACGCCAACAAGAATTCCGGCATCACCTGGAACGAGGCCCAGTTCAAGGAATACATCAAGGACCCGAAGGCCAAGATTCCCGGCACCAAGATGGCGTTCGCCGGCATCAAGAGCGAGAACGAAATCAACAATCTCTGGGCCTTCGTCTCGCAATACGACAAGGACGGCAAGACCAAGACGAAGTAAGCACGATCAGGCAAGGCCGGCTGCGATTCCGCCGGTTGCGGAATGGCACATCCGCCCTGTTTCGCGCTCGCCGGTTCAAGCCAGCGTATGCACGATGACCGGTCCGGCCGTCGCGGTCGCCGGCCCGGTCAGCAGCGGCGCCAGATCATGCTCGATCCATGCGATCGCGCGCTTGTTGGATTCCTCTGCGGCCGCGAAATTGCTGAACAGGCTGATCGCGGTCACGGTGTCGTCGGGCGCATAGACCACGTAATAGCCCATGAAGCCGTCGACGCCGCTGATGACCGGTATCGCCCCTTCCTTGATCCTGCGGGTCAGCTCTTCGGCTTTTCCCGGCTTGGCCTTGCCCTGACGAATGGCGGCGTACATGGCGCTCTCCCTCGCGGTCGGCTGCCCTTGGTCACGACACGCACGATTATCCCGGGCGGGACGAGCAGCGGGATCCCGCATGCGCGCAAGCGTATCCCTTACCAGCCGGCCAGGCTATCCGCATCCGATCCGTCGCGTCCTAATGGACTACCGCCGCCGTGCTCTTCGCCATCGCGCCGATCATCGCCTCGATCTCCGCAATCACGAGATCGGGCGCCGCATTCTGCACCATGTGGCCGACGCCGGGCAGCACGATCAGTCTTGCATTGGGCACGGTGGCCGCGAGCGGCCGCGAGTGGATGCTGGTCGATACGGTCTTGTCGGATGGATCGCCCGAGATGATCGTGAGCGGCGCCTTGATCTCGGCGTAGCGCGGCGCCTGCTCGGCGACCGCCGCCTTCAGCGTCGCCAAATCGTGCGCATTGGCGAGAAACTCGCGCGGCCGCAGCAGCAATTTCGTCGCGGTATCGCTGATATAGCCGTCCGGCATCGTCTGCGGAAAGAACACGCCGCGGGCGCCGGGCTCGACCAGCAACGTGCCGAGCGGCAGCGTGATGGTGTAGGCCAAAAGCTGTCCGATCACCGGCATGGCGACGATCTTGTTGTAGCGACCGACGCCGCCCGGCCACGGGTAGGCCACCGGTGCCAGCATCACCAGACCCGCGACCCGATCCGGATGGTCCAGCGCCATCCGCGCGCCCAGCGCGCCGGACCAGGAATGCACCACGAAGATCGCTTTGTTGATGCCGAGCTTGGCCAGCGCCTCCGCGATCATCCGGCCCTGGATCTCCGGCGTCGAATCTTCCAGGCGGACGCGCGTGCTCCAGCCATGTCCGGGACGGTCGATCAGGATCACCCGGTGATCTCCGGCCAGCCGGTCGCCGACCGGCTGCCGCATCACCTCGAGATTGGAACTGGCGCCATGCAGCATCACCACCGGCGGACCGGCGGCATCGTGCGGACCGAGTTCGACGACGTGAAGGGTCGCGCCTGCGACCTCGACCATCACGCCTGGTGCGGGGTGGACCCGCTGCACGATCAGGACGCCTGCCTGCGTAACCAGCGCCAGAATCCCCAGCGCCGCCACGACAATCACTGCCACCATTGAAAAAGCCCGGGTGATTTTGTGCACCCCTGAGCTACGGCTCGCGCGGGCGCAGGTTTCGGTGAGAGTTATCCACAGGGCTCGCCACCCTGTGGATAGCGGGGTCATACGGCCGTCATCGCCACTTTATACAGATGCGCAGACACTTTCGCCACGTGTCGGCGTGCCTGATGGGGTGGCCGACGCCCGAGACTGTACCCAACATCCACAGCATCGGGCGGCGGTTTGTTCCAGAGTACAATCGGAGGACGACCATGATTTCCGACGCAAGCGAAACGGCCATCGATCAGATCGTGGCAAGATGCAATGGCGACATCCGCGGCGCATTGAAGGCGCTGCTGTTGGTCAACGAGCAGCTTGAGGCGGAACTGGCGCAGTTCTACGCGGCGGTCGGGCTCGACGGCATGGCCCGCGGCAGCAACGCGGTGCACTAAGAGTTTGGATCTGGCGCGGTTTCCCTCGCGCCGGCCGCAACCTGCTCCGCTCGAAATACCCTATTCGTCCTTGTCCGCTTTATCCGCATCCGGCGCCTGGTCGCGAGGCTCCGGCGGACATTCGCGAATGGTCGAGCGCGCCAGCTTGGCGTCATCGTCCGACCGATAGGGTCCGCTTCCGAACGTGACGTTTCCGCCGACCTGGCTGTTGACGACGGGGTTGCTGGTGACGATCTCGCATCTCCCGGTCGCGCCATTGCCGGTGACCCAATAACCTTGCGCGAAGGCGATGTTTCCGGCCGCGATCAAACTCGCGCCGGCCAGCAGCAATGTCTTCATGGCTACACTCCCAAGACGCTGTGAGGACGCTGTGACGCAACAATAGCTCGATGCCGGCCTGCGTTCCCGCGCGCTGACAGACAGTCGGAAATTGAGGTTAACCGGGATAAATCAGATATCGCGGCCTTCGACCTTTTCGGTCAGCGTCTTGACCAGTTCCGGCACCTTTTCGAGGTGCGGATTGACGGCGAGCGCCTTGCGGAACGCTTCAAGCGCGCGCTTTTCGTCGCCGATATCCTGCATGATCATGCCGAGCCCGGCCAGCGCGCCGAAATGGCGCGGCTCGCGGATCAGGACCTCGCGAATGTCCTCAAGCGAATGGGAGTAGTCGTTCTTCAGATAATACAGCGTCGCGCGCCGGTTCCAGCCCTCGACATAATCCGGGCGCAGCTTGACCACGGCGTCGAGCAGCTTGAGCGCAACGTCCATCTGCTGCGCCTCCATCGCGGCCTTGGCGCGCAGCATCAACAGCGCCGCGGTATCGCTCGGGGTCTGCATCCAAGTCGCCCAGATCCGCGCCTCGACATGCTTGGCGCTGGCTTCGTCGGGGGCGGCCTTCAGCGCGCCGAACAGGAAATCCAGTCCGCGCGTCCGATCGGTCCGGACATTGGGCAGTTTGGCCGGCGGTTCCGGCAACTTCTTCTGGATTTTCGGCGGCGGGATGACCCTGGGATCACGTGGCGGGTCGGTCTGGGCAAAAGCCGCAACCGGCACGGCGGCCAGGAGCGCGGCAATGATCGCGATCCGGCAGTTTCTGAGGTCCGGGAATCCAAAGGCCATGGACGAAGTCTAGACGCAGAAAATCGCGCTGCAAAGCAGCACGTCGTCAAAGACCTGTGAAGCAGTGGTCGCGCGGAGGCAATATGCCGGGATTTATCCGAGCCTCAGCTTAGCCGAGTCTTGGCTTAGCCGAGCCTTAGCTTAGCCTTGGCGGGCCTTGAAGCGGCGCTGCACCTTGTTGATCACGTAAACCCGGCCCTTGCGGCGGACCAGACGGTTGTTGCGGTGGCGGCCGCGCAGCGATTTCAGCGAGTTACGGACCTTCATGGGACAATCCTGATGCTTCGAAAGGCCGTGTTGAAGGCCGAACCTGGATAGATGCCCGAACGTGGCAAAACCCGAACGTGGCAAAATGGGGTTAACCCCGCCAGCGGCGCGATCCGCCCGGGATGCGCGGTTTCTAAGCCATCGCGGGGCTGAATGTCAATCAAACCCGCGACTTCGCCGCAATCCGATCTCCGGTTCCGCTATGGAACTGATTCTCCAGCTATTTTTGCCAAAAAGCAGCGTCAATTGGTCCCAAATTTTCGACCCCGGCGCAGGTTCGAACCGTATATGAGGAATCAGGCACCAACGCTTTGGCGTGACCTCTCATGAAACGGAACCAACCCCGGAATGACGACCGCTCCCCGGCCGATCGCAAAGACTGCGGTACTTGACCCCACTGACCTGGATTCATCCCTCCCCTCGTCGCTGACGAATTCCCGGATATCGCTGCCGGCGGGCGTGCGGCCGTTCCAGCTCAACTGGCCCTACATCATCGTCATCGGCGCCTATCATCTCGCCGCGGTGCTGGCGTTCCTGCCCGGTTATTTCTCATGGAGCGGATTGATCGTCGCCATCGCCGGCACCCATCTATGCGGACTGTTCGGCATCAACCTTTGCTACCACCGGCTTCTCACCCATCGCGGCCTGAAATGTCCGAAATGGCTGGAGCATACGATGGTGGTGATCGCGATGTCGTGCCTGCAGGAGACGCCGGCGCGCTGGGTCGCGATCCACCGCCGCCACCACCAATTCGCCGACGAACAGCCGGACCCGCATAGCCCGCTGGCGGGCTTTTTCTGGAGCCACATCGGCTGGATTCTGGTCAACCAGCCGGAGCTCTCAAAGCTCGGAATCTACGAACGCTACGCCCGGGACATCCTGCGCGATCGCTTCTATGTCGCGCTGGAGCGCCACAACTGGCTGGTCTGGATCAATCTCGGGCAGATGCCGCTCTACTTCGGCGCCGGCTTCGCCGCGGCATGGTTGTTCGGAGAAACGCCAGCCGAGGCAACACAGACCGGCCTGAGCATTCTGTTGTTCGGCGTCTTCGTCCGCACGGTGCTGGTCTGGCACATTACCTGGGCGATCAATTCGGTGACCCATGTATGGGGCTACCGGAATTACGAAACCGACGAGGACAGCCGCAACAACCTCGTCGTCGGCCTGATCTCCAACGGCGAGGGCTGGCACAACAACCACCACGCCGACCCGCGCTCGGCCCGCCACGGCCATCGCTGGTGGGAAATCGACAACACCTGGCTCACCATTCGCCTGCTGGCGCGGCTTGGACTTGCCACCGACGTGGTGGCGCCGAACGCGCATCTCGCCGGACGGCCCAAGGGCAGCCGGTTGACGACGCGCGGAACGACCGGCGTTCCGGCCGAGTAGAGCCCCAACCAAAATATCGAAAACAACCCCATGCAAAGTAGCCAGGGGTTCGCCGGCGGGGGGCCTTACATACGCGAAAATATTTGACGCGTCGGGCAAATCAGCGGCATTATGGCAACATCGCGGAGCTTAAGCCCGTTACTCCGCCACTGGCAAAGCCGCGACCGGCAATCCGCATCACTCGTTCGGAAACTCCAGCATCGCCTCGCCGGTGGCGACTTTCTCACCGGTCTGGTTGCGCACCATGACGTCGATCAGGACCCAGCGCGAACTCTTCGTCACCTGTTTCGATTTGACGATGCCCGTGGGCTGGATGGTGTCGCCGGGCCGCACCGGCTTGACCCATCGCGTCTCCAGCCGGCGATGGATGGCGCCGCGCGGATAGGCCCAGTCGGTCAGCATCCGCGAGATCAGGCCAAAGTTGTTCATGCCGTGCATGATGATGCCGCCGAAATTGGTCTTGCCGAAACTGCCCTTCATGTAGTCGTCGTCGAGATGCAGCGGGTTGTAGTCGAGCGAGGCGTCGCAGAACAGCCGGATGGATTCCCTGGAGACCGCGAATTGCGGTCCGTCGATGCTGTCGCCGGGGTTGAGATTTTCAAAGGTCGTCGTCATCGCGCGTTCCCTATACCGGCCGGATCGTCCAGCCGCGGCCGGAGCAGATCACTTCGTTGCGCTGGTTGAAGAAGACGTTGTCGTGCACCACGAACAGCCGCTCGCGCTTGATGAACTTGTCGAGCGCGCGGGCTTCCAGCCGGATCACGTCGCCCGGCCGCGCCGGAAGGTTGTAGCTCCAGGATTGCCCGGCATTAACGGTGCCCGGCGAGCGCATCCAGTCGTCCGCCGGCGTGCAGGAGAACATCAGGAGGATATGGATCGAGGGCGGCGCGATCAGCCCGCCATAGCGGGTGGTTTTGGCGTAGGCCTCGTCGAAATAAATCGGATGATCTTCGCCGACCGATTTGCAGTACAGCTCGATCGCCTCTTTGGTCAGCGTGTACGCCAGGGTCTTGCGCGGCTCGCCCGGCACGATGTCGTCCCAGGCCTTGCGCAGATTGGCGTCTTTCCAGAAATCGGTCTCGAAGGCCTCGGCGCCTTCAGGCGAGACTTTGGCCATGCCATTTCTTCCCTGTTTCCGCGCTTTATGTTTCTGCCGCCTTGCGGAATTTGTTATATAGTATAATCAATTTTCCCAACTCGAAAATCAAGCCGCACGGAAACCCCAATGCCCAAGCTCAAGCTGCCGGATATCGAAAAAGTCATAGCGATCGACATCCACACCCATGCGGAAGAACCCTGCGGCATGCATGGCGACGACGGCTATGACGATTTTCAGGCGCAGATGGCCGACTATTTCAAGTCGCCGCACAAGCATCCGCCGACGGTGCCGGAAACCGCGGCCTATTATCGCTCCAAGAACATCGCGGCCGTGATCTTCCCGGTCGATGCCGAGCGCGAGACCGGATTTCGCCGCTACAACAATTACGAGATGATCGAGGCCGCCTCCGACCATCTCGACGTCCTGATCCCATTCGTCAGCATCGACCCGCACAAGGGCAAACTCGGCGTGCGCGAGGCGCGCAAGCTGATCGAGGAATACGGCGTCCGCGGCTTCAAATTCCATCCGACCATGCAGGGTTTTTACGCCAACGACCGCATGGCCTATCCGCTCTATGAAGCCATCAATGACGGCGGCGCGATCGCGCTGTTCCACACCGGACAAACAGGCGTGGGAAGCGGCATGCCCGGCGGCATGGGGATGCGGCTGAAATATTCCAACCCGATGTACATGGACGACGTGGCGGCGGACTTTCCGGACCTCAAGATCATCCTCGCCCACCCGTCGTTCCCCTGGCAGGAAGAAGCGCTGTCGGTCGCGACCCACAAGCCGAACGTCTATATCGACCTCTCCGGCTGGTCGCCGAAATATTTCCCGCCGATTCTCGTGCGCTACATCAACTCGATCCTGCAGGACAAGATGCTGTTCGGCTCGGACTGGCCGGTGATCACCCCGGACCGCTGGCTCGCCGATTTCGCCAAGCTCGAGATCCGCGATGAGATCCGGGCCAAGGTGTTGAAGGACAACGCGCGGAAGATTTTGGGGATATAAAAGGCATCGCGCGTCGCACAGGGCTGCTCGGCGCGGTGGAGGTCGTCATGCACCTCGTCAAAGCGATGGCCTTGGGTGCCGGCCTGCTCGCCGGATGCGTCACGGCGTTGGCCGAGCCGTCGGCCAGCATCGTCGATTTCGAGACGCCGCTTTCCAGGCCGCAGCCGCTGCAAGGCTACCTGCGCCAACCGGCCGGCGCTGGCCCCTCGCCTGTCGTCGTCCTGCTGCATGGCTGCGCCGGCGGCGCCGAAGAACTCGATCGGCGTTGGGGGCAGCGCATCGCCGGCTGGGGCTATGTCACGCTCACCGTCGACAGTTTTGGTCCGCGCGGCCTGAAGAACACCTGCGGCAGCGGCGCGCCGGTCGATCTTGCCTTCGACGCCTACCGCGCGCTGGGCTATCTGGTGCAACAGTCATACGCCGATCCGGCCCGCATTGCCGTGCTCGGCTTCTCGCAAGGCGCGTGGCAAGCGCTGTCGTCGGTCGAACACAGCGTCCTCGAGCTGTTGGTGCCCAACAAATTCCGCGCCGCGATCGGCTTCTATCCGAATTGCTCCGGCTTCAAGGGCAATATGACGGTGCCGACGCTGATCCTGATCGGCGAACTCGACGATTGGACACCCGCTCTGGAGTGCCGCAACATGGTCGAAGGCCGCGACGACTGGGGCATTTCACGACAAAAGAGCCAGGGCGTTCCGATCAAGCTGATCGTCTATCCCGGCGCCTATCACTCCTTTGACCGACAAGGCTTAACGGCACCGGTGCAGTATCTCGGACATCACATCGAATTCAATCCGCTGGCCACCGAGCAGGCGATATCGGCGGTGCAGGAATTTCTTAAAGTCCAGATAGGCGGGAAGTAGGTCGTTTGCACGCAAATCGAGATTCATTGGCCCGGCTGGAGCGAGGTCCGCTATCCGACGCTTTACGGACTGCCGGCTCAACCAGTCGACGCAACACAGGCGTTAAATCTCTCTGCTGGCGTCTCAAATTGCAAGGTCTCACGTGG
>JAIEPP010000614.1 GCA_019748335.1 Xanthobacteraceae bacterium | reverse complement strand
TGCGCTCGCGCAAATGATACGGCGGGCGCTTGGAGACTCCACGGCGGGGTGATGTGGGCGCCCGCCGCAAATCCGATGCGCGAAGCCGTATTCCGGCCTATCAACGTCATTGCGAGCGAAGCGAAGCAATCCATCTCGCAACACAAAGAAAGAATGGATTGCTTCGTCGCCTACGCTCCTCGCAATGACGTGGCGAGAGTCGATGCTAGTTATTCGGCGGCAACTCGATCTGGTTGTTCTGCTTGCCGGTGTTGAATTCAAAAATCTTGCGCAACACGCCGGGCGCCATCGCCGAGATCGGGTTGACGCGGAGCACCGGCTGCGCCGGCGTGCCGACGACTTCATAGGTGACGCCGATCAGGCCTTCGTTGCTGCCGCCGCCGAGGAACAAGCCGAGCACCGGAATCTGGCCGAACATGTTGTTCAGCCCGTACATCGGAACGAAGGTGCCGCTCATCCTGACCTGGTTGCTGACGCTGTCGATGCTGCCTTCGATGGTCGCGCCGATGGCCGGGCCTTTGACGACGCCGTCGCGGATCGTGAGCTGGCCGCTCTGCCGGGAGAACTCCGCGCGCAACGCCGAAAACGACACGCTGCCCTGGCTGCCGGGCGCGCCGCCCGCCGCCACACGATCGAGCGCGGCCTCGCCCTTGATGGAGAAGTCGCGAACGTTGATCAGCCCTTCTTTGGCACCCGGTTCCGGCGACGGCGGCTCCATCGCCAGCGTGAGCTGGCCGCCGGCGATCTTGGAATAGAAGTCGTTGAAGCGGAAGAACGCGCCGGCGTCGTTGGTTTGCAGCAGGATGATGTCACGGCCCTGCCCTTGCGTGCGGCCGCGCAAGTCCGCCGTCAGCGGAGTATCGCGCCCGACCTTGCCGGCGAGCGCAAAGGTCTTGATGAATCCGTTGCGCCGGGAGAATTTGCCATCGACGCTGCGCAAGGCCTCGCCGTTGAAACCCGCCACCGCGCCGAGCTTGAGATCGACGTCGAAGTCGATGCTCTTGGTCTTGCTCTTGGCATCGGCCTCCTTGCCGGAGATCGCCGATTTGAGGAAGCCGCGGCCGTCGAACACGTCACCGCGCATCGTGACCTTGACGACTCCGTCGGCGCCACGCTCCGCCTTCAGCGAGGTCTTGTCGCCCTCGGACGGCGCGTAGGTCGGGAAGTTCGCATTCAGAAGGTCGCCGTTCTGGTCGATTTCCAGCGATCCCTTGATCGAGACGCCGCCGCCGTCGACGACGATGTCCTGGAACAGCGTCGATTGATCCTTCTTGATGACGCTGAACGCCGCCTTGCCCGACTTGCCGGGCACCTTGACCCAACCCGGCAGGATGTTGTCGAGTTTCAACGAAGTCAGGTCGGCCTCGATGCCGACCCGGCTGTCGTGATCACCGATCTTGCCGATCACCTTGATCGGGATCGCGCCGGAGATGGCCGGACCAAGGTCGAGCCCAAGGCGCGCGCGGCTGGCGTCGTCGAGCGTCGCCTGCAATTTGACATCGGCGTCACCATCATTGGCCTTGCGATAATCCAGCGAGGCCGCCTGGCCGTTGATCTTGACGTCGCCCTTGACCTGATAGCCGGCGTTGTTGGCGACCACTTTCAGCGTGTTCGCTTCCAGCTTCTGGTTCATCACCAGCTTGTCGGCGGCAAATCCGGCGAGGTCGGCCGTGACGGTGTAGGTGGTGTCGGCCTTGGTCAGCGCGCCCTTGACCGGCATTGCCATTGTGATCGTGGCTGATATCGACCCCTTGCTGTTGTTGGGGTCGATCAGCGTGCCGGAGGAAACATCGCTGATGCGGTCGGAAGCCAGAATCTCCGCCGCCGCCGGCACCGGACAATCGACCCTGAATTTGACCTTCGAAGGCGACGGCTTCGGCGCCATGTCCGGCACCTCGAAGGTGAAATCCGAGATGTTGATCTTGCGGCCGCCCGGCGTGTCGGCGACGCCCTGCCCGATGGTCACCGTCGCGGTTCGCCCGGTGACCCGCGCCTTCAGATCGGCATCGCGCACCGAGGGCATTTCGTCGACCGGATGCACCGTGACGCCGGTGGCGACGATGTTGACCGACAGGCCGTCATCCGGAATCGGCGGACCCTTGCGCGACAGGTTGCGCACCGGCGAGTTGACGCCGACCTCGATGCGCTGGAGCGTGCCGCGTTCGATCCGCTCGATCACCCATTCGCGCACTTCCGGCACGATCAGGATCGGCCAGATCCGCTTCAGCGCGGAGGCCGACATCGGCGTGCCCGCGAAGCCGAGCTGGAGCCGCGCTTCGCCCGCATAGTCGATGCTGCCGGTGCCGGCGATACCGATCTCGCCATTGCTGATATCGGCCTGGGTCAGCAGCACGCGCTTGTGGTCTGTATCGAAGCGCATGCCGATCGCGATACGGTTGAAGATCAGCGGCTGTTCGTTGTCGTTGCCGGCCAGCACGATGGTGCCGCCGCTCAGGCCGGCCTGCCATTCGTTGACACTGCCGTTCGGCGGTTCGAGATGGGCGAGCAGCGTGATCCGGTTGGCGCCGGAAATGATCTTGAAGGGTGCTACCAGCACCCTTCGGCCGGAATCCCATTCGACGTTCATCTCGGCCGAGTCGATCGCCATCGGGTAATCCGGCGTGTCGCTGTCGATGATGTGCCCGGCGCCTGCGAGAACCTTGCCGCGGAAATAGGTCGGCAGGCCGTCGCGGCCGAGTTCGCCCTTCAGTTCGCCGGAGAGCGGCAGCTCGGCGCTGTAGGTAAGGTCCTTGACCCGCATCGCCAGCAGGATGTTGGCGGCCGGCACCTTGTCGGCGCGAAGATCGACCGATCGAACGCCGTTTTGCTGCGGCCCGACCAGCACCCGAAGCGACCACGGGCGGGCGCCCTCCTCGCCAAGGCTGACCGCCACCCCGCCGCCGCTCGGACGGCGCATGCTGAGGCTGATATTTTCGAAGGTCCACTTGTTGCCGCGCTGCTGGTCGTCGACCACCAGATTGCCGTTCTTCAAGCCGATCTCGTTGAGATTCTGGCCGTCGAGACCGGTCAGGCTCAGACTGTCGAGCCAGTCGAGACCGGCGAGCAAGCCGTTCTGGGTTGGGTCGGGAGTTGCCGGCGCAGCACCTTGCGCCGGCACGGCGCTCTGCTGGCGGGGGAACGTCGGTGCGATGCCGGCGTCGCGCTTCGAGGTAACGCCTGTCGCGAGCGGCTTGGCGGTATCGCCGGCCGACACCGAGACCTGGCCGTCCGGGGTAATCCTGACCGCGAGTTCGGCATCCACCAGATTGAGGCTCTCGGCGCGGAGCCGTCCCATCAAAAGCGCGGTACCGGACAATTTCACTTCAGCCTTCGGCGCGGTGGCGACGATGGCGTGGTCGTGGTCGCGCACCACGATGTCGCGGATTCGCACCGCGATCCGGATTCGCCCGGCACGCTCGATCTGCGTGCCGCCGACCTCGACCGTATTGCCGTTGCCGATATTGTCCTCGATCGCCGCCGCAAGCCACGGCGTCGCGATGTCGAGATTGATCGGACCTGCGCCAAGCCGCCACCACAGCCCGCCGAAACAACTGGCGAAGATGACGGCCAGCACCGCCACGACGATTGCGATTCGCTTGGCCCAGCGCCCGCCGGTCACCCATCGATTGACGGCAGTGATATTGTCGCCCAAGCGGTGAAAACCGGAATTGGAACGCGACAGCAAGCGCCGCGCGCGGTGCCCCGCCGCCTCGTCGTGCTGCGGATCCCAGCCGGCCTCCTCGTCCCACTGCGAGACTTGAGCCTCAGCACGCGGATTCGACCCTTTGGACCCTTGAGGCGAAGTATTCCTAGCCATTGCCTCTCGGTGCCGGCGCTGAGGTTGATCGCCGCCAAGGGCGCGCCCGTCGATGGGTATCGAGCGCTCCTGTGCCGGCATCGCTGCCAATCCTCGATTAATACTGTTACTCGTGACCGGGCCCAAGGACTGATTGGCGGGCCCCCTCACCGAGCGGACGGGTGGTTCGTCGAATTTGTTGTAACCATACTCCGAGGACATCAAACTTGCCCAGCAGCCGGACCGAATCCGACGGCGGCGGGCAAGACCCGCAATACCCCAATGGTTGAGCCTCGGAAAGCGACGAAAGGAAGGCGTATGTCCAAGAAAACGCGCAAGAAATCCTCCAAGGAAAACTCCAAGAAAAACTCCGGGAAAACCTCCCCGCAATCCAGCAAGACATCCGCCAAAAAGCCCGCCGCGAAGCCGGCCCGCACCGCCACCAAGGCCTCGACCAGGAAGTCCACAGCCAAGGCCGGCGTGAAGGCGGCCAAGCCGGCCGCCGCCAAGAAAGCAGCCAAACCGGCCAAAGCCGCTGTGGTTAAAGAATCGCACAAGCCCGCCTCGAAACCGTTAAAGTCCAAGCCGCCGGCCGCGCAAAAGCCCGCAGCCCAAAAGCCGGGACCGGGCGTGCCGCTGGTCGAGGGGGCCAAGGCCCCCCGATTCGCGCTGCCCCGCGACGGCGGGACCAGCGTCTCGCTCGCCGATTATGCCGGCCGGAAGCTGGTGCTGTTTTTCTACCCGCGCGCCGACACCCCCGGCTGCACCCGGGAGGCGATCGATTTCACCCGGCTCAAGGACGCGTTCGCTGAGGCAGGCGCCGAGGTGCTCGGGGTCTCCGCCGACCCCGTAAAGGCCCAGGAATCGTTCCGGGACAAGCACCAGCTGTCGGTTCCGCTGGGTTCGGATCAACAACATGAGATGCTGGAGGCCTATGGGGCGTGGGGCGAAAAATCCATGTACGGCAGGAACTTCATGGGAATCATTCGGACCACGGTTCTGATCGGCGCCGATGGCCGGGTCGCCAGGATCTGGCGCAACGTGCGCGTCGATGGCCATGCCGACGAGGTGCTGGCCGCGGTCCAAGGAATCTGAGGGACCACCTCTGACGGGCCGGCTCTGAATCAGGAACCCCATTTCCCAAATATTAACCATGAAAGGGTCAAATCGGCCTCGCAAATTAGGCCGTACGGAACTCATCTCCGACCGGCGCGGGAGTGCCGATGTCGTACCGTTCCGGTCATCATTCCGACCACTATCCCCATGAGCAGAGCCGATTCCCCGCGCGCCGCGCGGTGGCGCAAGCCGCCGTCGCCAGCGCGGGCGACGGCTATGCCATCGTCCATGCCGGCAAGCAGGTCCGGTTCGGGCCGGTGGTGTTCTGGATCGTCGTCGGCACCGTCGTCGTGCTCGGCATGTGGTCGGCCGCGACCGCTACCTATTTCGCGTTTCGCGACGACGTCCTGACCCGGCTGATCGCCCGCCAGGCCGAGATGCAATACGCCTATGAAGATCGCATCGCCGAGTTGCGCGCCAAGGTCGACCGCACCACCAGCCGGCAGTTGCTGGATCAGGAGCAGTTCGACCAGAAGCTCGACCAAATCATGCGTCGCCAGACCGCGCTGGAATCGCGCGCCACGGCGCTGGGCGCGATGCCGGACACCGCTGCGACCGGATCGATCCGGCCGCCGGCCCGCGGTGCCGCCGTCGATCAACCCGCGGCAGCCGCTTCCGGTACGCCAAAACCCTCGCCGATCAGCGACACCGTGATCTTCGTCGCGCCGCCGGACCGCGAGGCCCGCCTCGAATCGCGCTCCCCTGTTATCGTCAAGGCGCAGCCGAACCAGTTCGCCAAGGTCCAGGGCTTCGACAACGTCCTGGTCCGCCTGCAAACCTCGCTCGATTCGGTCGAGCGGCGTCAGATGGCCGCGCTGAGCGCGGTCGAGGACGGCATGGAATCACGGGTCCGCCGGATGCGCGGCGTGTTTACCGACCTCGGCCTCGACATGGCGCAACTGGAAGCCGCGACGCCACGTTCGGCCGTCGGCGGTCCGTTCGTGCCGGTAAAACTGCCGGCAGATGCAGGCCCGTTCGAGCGGCAGCTCTCCCGGATCAACACCACCCGCGTCCAGGTCGAACGTCTCAACCGCACGCTGGCGCTGGTGCCCTACCGCAAGCCCGTTATCGGGGAGGTCGAGTTCACCTCGGGCTTCGGCGTTCGCAGCGACCCCTTCCTCGGCCGCCCCGCGATGCACACCGGCCTCGATTTCCGCGCCCAGACCGGCGATCCCGTCCGCGCCACCGCGAATGGCAAGGTGGCGTCATCGGGATGGGCCGGCGGTTACGGCCGCATGGTGGAAATCGACCACGGCAACGGGCTCTCGACCCGCTACGGCCATTTGTCGGAAATATCGGTCAAGGTCGGCGATATCATCAAGATCGGACAGGTGATCGGCGCCGTCGGCTCGACCGGCCGCTCCACCGGTCCGCATCTGCATTATGAAACCCGGATCGACGGCGATGCCGTCGATCCGCAGAAGTTTTTGCGCGCCGGGGTGCGGCTCAGCGCGGGTTAAACCGTGCCGCTAAAGCAAAATATCGAAAACAACCCCATGCAAAGTAGAATGGGGCGCGAAAAAGGCCGGACGTCGCCGCCCGGCCTGATCCCGTAACGCTCTCGCGCGTCGGCGTTAGCGGGTCGCTTCGTGGCCGACTTCGCCGGTGATGACCTCGCCGAACAGCTCCCAGGCCTCGCCGGTGAACTTCATCAACTGCATCTGTTCGATCGGAAAGTAGTCGTCAGCCGACGTATTGACCATGATGCCCGGCAGCATCAGATCAGAGTGGAAGTTCTTCAGGCTGGTCGCCTGCTTCATGACGTTCTCGCGCGTCAGGTTGTCGCCGCACTGCTTGAGAACCTGCGCCATCGCCTCGGCCTGCACGTAGCCGTAGATGTTGTTGGCGTTGTTCTTGTCGCCATCCGGATAATACTTGTCCATGAACGCGCGCCATTTGATCACGGCGGGATCCTTGTCCCAGGCCGGATCGGTCGGGTCCTTCAGGTAGGCCGTCGAGATGATGTCCTTGGCATATTGCAGACCGGCGGGCTTGAGCACCGCGGCGACCGAGGTCGCGGTATTGGCCAAAAAGAACTTCGGCTTCCAGTTGAGTTCGCCGACCTTGCGGATCGCCTGCGCCGATCCCTTCGGCGCCGCCCAGGAGAAGAAGATGTCGGCGCCGGAATCGTGCAGTGCGACGATCTGCGAATCGATGCTGGGATCGCTGACCTCGTAGGACTTGTCGGCGATAATCATGGAGGCCTTGTCGCCGAGCCCGTCCTTCAGGCCCTTGAACTGGTCCTTGCCGGCGTCGTCGTTCTGCCAGAGCACCGCGATCTTGCTGTTGGGGAAATTATCCTTGATGTACTTGGCGTAGATCCGCCCCTCGCTCTGGTAGTTGGGCTGGAAGCCCATGGTCCAGGGGAAGTTCTTGGGGTCGCCGAACTTGGTGCCGCCGGAGGCCACGAACAGTTGCGGGACCTTCTTGGAGTTCATGTATTTCATGATCGCCGAATTGGAGGGCGTGCCGAGCGGCTGGAAGATCAGCAGCACCTCGTCGCTTTCGACCAGCTTTCGCGCCTGCTCGATCGCCTTCGGCGGGCTGTAGCCATCGTCATAGGAGATGAAATTGATCTTGCGGCCGCCGATGCCGCCCTCGGCATTGATCATCTTGAAGAAGGCGTCCTCGGTCTTGCCGATCACGCCATAGGACGAGGCCGGACCGCTGTAGGGCATGATATTGCCGATCTTGATCTCGGTATCGGTGGCGCCGGAATCGTATTTCTTCTGCGCGCTGGCCGCGGTCGCGACCGTGGCGGCGACGGCAAACGCCGTCAGGGCAAACAAGTTTGGCAGGCGCAACGGCATCATTCTCTCCCGATGTTTATTTTGTCCGACTGTCGCAAGTCGCAGCCGCGCTGGCAAGCATGTGGTTATTCCGCCTAACGAAACAGCATTGTTGCCTGCCTGGAATTGTGATTGATGCAGGGTCGCATTGTTACCGCCCATGATTGCAAGGCCGGCGCTTGCAAGTCCTCGGCTTGAAAGGCCCGCGTTGGAACTGAACAGACGAATTGGCCCGCGACATCCAAAGCTCGCCGACGCCGGATTCCGCGCCGCGCGCTGGCTGGCGGCGAAGACCATGGGGGCAGCGGGCTTTCATCAACTCGGCTCGGAATTCGCCGATGCGCGAATTGCCGCGGTGCGCGAAAAACTCCTGCGCGGCGAGACCGTTTATCTCGCCGGCCTCGGCGCGCCCGGCACGCATAATTCCGGCGTGGCGCTGGTCGAGGTCACGCAGGCGCGCGGCCCCCGCCTGATCGTCAACAACGAGGAAGAGCGCTTTTCCGGCAACAAGCACACGACCGAATATCCGCGCGCCTCGATCGACGCCATGGTGGCTGTCTTGCGCGGCATGGGACGCGACATCGGCGATATCGATGCCTGGGTTACCAGCTGGGATTACCCGACGCTGGCCGGCACGCTGGCGCGCTCGGTGCTGGAGGAAATGCCGCAGAGCCTGAAACTGCTGCGCACCACCGAAGCCGCCGGCTTCGAAAGCCGGCGCCTTGAGCAGATGACAAGGACGCCGAAACTTCTCGCCCGTCAGCTCGGCCTCAACGAACGTGTGCCGCTGGTCTGCCTGCCGCATCACGACAACCACGCCTGGTTTTCATACGCCGCCTCGCCGTTCGCCGACGATGGCGAGCCGATTGCGATCGCGGTGCTCGACGGCACCGGCGACCAGGGCTCGATCTCGCTCTACGTTGCCGAAAACGGCACGATGCGCCGACTGTACTGCAACGACAGCATGTTCGATTCACTCGGGGCGTTCTACAGCGTGATCTCCTCGACGCAGGGCGGCTGGACCTGGCTCTCCAGCGAGGGCCGCTACATGGGCGCCGCCGCCTGGGGCGACATGAACCGCGCCAGCAATCCGTATTATGCGCGGCTCCGCGAGGTCCTGCATTTCGGCGACGGCGGCGAAGTGCGGATCAACCGTGCCATGGCGAACTGGTATTGCGATCCGTTCGATCACCCCTACAAGCCGGCGCTGACAGCCATCCTCGGCGAACCGATCCGGCCCGATCAGCTCTGGAATCCCGACGCCGTGTTGCGCGTCGAAGATATCCAGCACCGCCCCGACACAAAGGATCGCCTCGACAAGGCGGCGGCGACCCAATTGGTGTTCGAGGATGCAATGATCCATGTCACCGATCATCTGTTGCGCATCACCGGTGCCAACCGCCTGGTGCTGACAGGCGGTGTCGCGCTCAACGCCATCGGCAACATGCGGCTGCTCGAACATTTCGACGAGGCGTGGTTTGCAGCGGCACAGCAGCGCAACGCGCGCCTGCATCTGTGGGTGCCGCCGGTGCCGGGCGATCCCGGCGTCACCATCGGCGCCGCGTGGCTGTTCGCGCATCTGGCGGGCTCCCCGCGTGGCGCGCCGATGACGCACGCATTTTATTGCGGCTTGCCGGCGACGCCGGACGAGATTGCCGGCGCGCTTGAAGCCGACGATATTGCCTCGGACCGCATCGGCGACATCTCAACGCCGCAAGGCCGCGACGCCACCGCCGACCTGATGGCCTTCATGGTGGCCCAGGGCGGCGTGATCGCGCTCCATCAGGGCGCCGCCGAGACCGGTCCCCGCGCGCTCGGCCACCGTTCGATCCTCGCCAACCCCTGCGACGCGAACGTGCGCGAGCGGCTCAACGAGCGCGTCAAATACCGCGAAGCGATCAGACCGCTGGCGCCGATGGCGACGCTGGAGGCGGCGAAGAAATACTTCGAGCTGCTGCCGGGCGCTTCGGACGCCGATTACAACGCCTACAACTACATGGTGCTGACGGCACAGTCGAAGCCGCAGGCGCGCGAAAAAATTCCGGCGGTCATTCATGCCGACGGCACCGGCCGCATCCAGATCGTGCGCGAAGACGACGATCCCCTCACCTACGCCTACCTCAAGGCGCTCGGCCGCCACATCGGCGTCGAGCTCAGCGTCAACACGTCGTTCAATGTCGCAGGCCCGATCGCGCAGACGCCGCAGCAGGCGATCGACACGCTGCGGCGCTCGAAGGG
>JAIEPP010000497.1 GCA_019748335.1 Xanthobacteraceae bacterium | reverse complement strand
GCCACTTCTTGATCCGCGCCAGCGTCTTTTCCTGCGCGGCCGGGCGCTTCATCGCCTTCAACACTTCCGGGCTCGCATGCTGGAAGGGAATATCGAGATAAGGCAAAACCTTGCCCTCGGTCATCAGGCCGATGACTTCGTCGACATGCGGGTAGGGATAGACATATTGCAGCCGCACCCAGGCGCCGAGTTCGCCGAGCTCCTTGGCGAGGTCGAAGAATTTGGCGCGGACCTGGCGGTCCTTCCACGGGCTCTCGGCATATTTGATATCGACGCCGTAAGCCGAGGTGTCCTGCGAAATAACCAGCAATTCCTTGACGCCGGCGGCGATCAGTTTTTCGGCTTCACGCAGTACGTCGTTGGCCGGGCGTGACACCAGGTCGCCGCGCAGCTTAGGAATGATGCAGAAGCTGCAGCGGTTGTTGCAGCCTTCGGAAATCTTCAAGTAAGCATAGTGCCTGGGCGTCAGCTTGATGCCCTGCGGCGGCACCAGGTCGAGATGCGGGTTATGAACCGGCGGCAACGCGCGGTGCACGGCTTCCAGCACGCTCTCATATTGCTGCGGACCGGTGATCGACAGCACGCCGGGATAGGCCGCCTCGATCTGTTCGGGTTCGGCGCCCATGCAGCCGGTGACGATGACCTTGCCGTTCTCCGCCATCGCCTGGCCGATCGCGCCGAGCGATTCCTGCTTGGCGCTGTCAAGGAAGCCGCAGGTGTTGACGATGACGATGTCGGCGCCGTCGTGCTTGCGCGCCAGCTCATAGCCTTCGGCACGCAGCCGCGTGATAATGCGCTCGGAATCCACCAACGCCTTGGGGCATCCCAGCGATACAAAGCTGACTTTCGGCGCGGCGGCCTGTTGCATGTCACATCTGCCTGATTGATTGGCAGGAGCTAGTCCCATTTGCTCATAATTACAAGGCTTTGCGGCGTCCCCTGACGTGCTATGGATGGCGCTGCCGGGTTAAGAGTTGATCGATGAGCGCTGAATCGTCGCCGAAAATCGTCATAGTCGACGAAAGCCCGATCCGCGCCGCCATCCTGGAAGAGGGGTTGCGGGAGGCGGGCTTCACCCGCGTCGTCCATATCAGCGAGATGCAGGGCCTTCTGGCGCGAGTCTACGCGCACGATCCCGACGTCATCCTGATCGATCTCGAAAACCCCAGCCGCGACGTGCTGGAACAGATGTTCCAGGTCAGCCGCGCGGTGCGGCGGCCGATCGCCATGTTCGTCGACCAGAGCGACTCGGCATCGATCCAGGCCTCCGTCGATGCCGGCGTCTCCGCCTACATCGTCGATGGCCTCAAGAAAGAGCGGATCAAGCCGATCCTCGATCTCTGCATTTCCCGCTTCAATGCTTTTTCGAAGCTCCAGGACGAACTCGACCGTACCAAATCCGCGCTCGAGGAGCGCAAGGTGATCGACCGCGCCAAGGGAATCCTGATGAAGGTGAAGGGCCTCACCGAAGACGAAGCCTATGTGCTGATGCGCTCCACGGCGATGCGCGAGAAGAAGAAAATCGGCGAGATCGCGCAGTCGATCCTGACCGCGTCGGAGTTGCTGAAATGACCACACCGCTTCATATCGGCTTCATTCCGCTTGTCGACGCGTCCGCCCTGATCGTCGCAGTCGACAAGGGCTTTGCCACGGCCGAAGGGCTCGACGTCACGCTGGTGCGGGAGGTGTCGTGGTCCAATGTTCGCGACAAGCTCAATATCGGCCGGTTCGACGCCGCCCATCTGCTGGCGCCGGTGGCGATCGCGTCCAGCCTCGGGCTCGGACACGTCAAGGTGCCGATCGTGGCGCCGTTCAATCTCGGGCTGAACGGCAACGCGATTACGGTATCGCCGGCGTTGCATGCGGCGATCATGGGCGAAATCGACGGCGACGCCAAAGACCCGATGGCGACCGCATTGGCGCTGTCCCGTGTCGTCGCCAAACGGCGCGCCAGCGGCGCGGAACCGCTGACCTTCGGCATGACGTTTCCGTTCTCCACCCATAACTACCAGCTGCGGTTCTGGATGGCCGCGGGCGGGGTCGACCCTGACGAGGACCTTCGCCTCGTCGTGCTGCCGCCGCCCTACATGGTGGACAGCCTGGCCAACGGCCACGTCGACGCGTTCTGCGTCGGTGCGCCCTGGAATTCGGTGGCGGTTGATCTCGGCGTCGGCCACATCCTGCATTTCGTCTCGGATATCCTGGTACGCGCCGCGGAAAAGGTGCTGGCGGTCCGGCAGAGCTGGTCGGAGAAAAATCCGGAGGTGCTGGCGGCGCTGATCCGAGCGGCTCAGCGCGCCGCCGAATTCATCGAGCAGCCGGAAAACCGCTCCGAGGCGGCAGCCATCCTGGCGCAGCCGGAGCGGATCGGCGTCGATGCCGAGGTCATCCAGCGCACCCTCGATGGCCGGCTGAAGATTTCACCCGACGGCACCAGGCGCGAGAGCAGCCGCTATCTGCTGGTCGGGCGTGAAGGGGCGGCGCGCCCCGATCCCGCACAGGCTGCCTGGCTCTATGCCCAGATGGTGCGGTGGGGGCAGGCGCAGATGGGGCCCGACGCGCTCAAGACCGCCATGGGGGTGTTCCGGCCGGACCTGTATGACGCCGCGATGGGAGGGGGCGGGAAAGCACCTGCCGGTTCCCACGGGATCGGCGCCTTTGCCGGTCCTGCCTTCGATCCGGCTGACATCGCCGGGCATCTGGCGGCGTTCAAGATCGGCCATTGGAAACCCTGAGAGCTCCAACTGCGGGTGGAACCTTATTGGGCGTCCGGGCGTGCGCGGCTATTTTTTAGGCATGCTGCTTTGATAGCTCAATGAAGCCCGCTTCAGAGCTTCGAACCTATTTCCTAATTCATTGAAATATTTAGATATTCCAGACGACTCGATGTGGCACGCAACTTGTATGTTGCAGTGCAGCCAGCTGTCGCAGATGCCTGCTGGCCTACGTCCAAGATGGATTTCCGCAGCAACGAAGCTGGTCGGGCCGTTTCCCAGGAATCACTCGGCCATATGGCTGAGCCGGTTCGAGGGCGGTCGCTCTCCAACTTTGTTCTCGCCACCAATCGTGGCCGCAGGAGCTTCGTCGCGCACCATGAAAATCGAGACCGTTACAGTCGACTTTACCGACGAGCAGAAGCGCTACCTCGAAGGCTTTACCACGGGCCTGCAGATCAGCCGGGTCGGACGTGGCCTTGGCGGCGGCGCCGGCAAAGCCTCTGCCGAACCGATCTGACCGGAAGCCGCGCACATCAAGGCGCAGGACAAAGTCACGGCCGCGGGCAAGAAACTCGCCGACCAGGAAAAGTTCAAGCGCGAGGAACATCCGTTCGATGCCTATCCGCGGCTGCGGCAGCAGGCGCGCGACAACGCGCCGCCGTCGCCTGCCGATAATTTCCGCTGGCGCTATTACGGCCTGTTCTACGTTGCGCCGGCGCAGGATTCCTACATGTGCCGGCTGCGCATCCCGAACGGCATCCTGAAGCATTGGCAACTCGCCGGGATGGCCGACCTTGCCGAGAAACTATGCGGACCGTTCTGCCACGTCACTACGCGGGCGAATTTGCAGGTGCGCGAAATTCCCTTCAACAACTCGGTGGCGCTGATCGAGGGCATTCAGGACCTCGGCCTGTGCTCGCGCGGCTCCGGCGCCGACAACATCCGCAATGTCACGGGCACGCCGACGGCGGGGATCGATCCGCAGGAAATCCTCGACACCCGCGAATATGCCCACGAGTGGCACTATCACATCCTCAATGATCGCTCGCTGACGGGCTTGCCGCGCAAGTTCAACGTCGCCTTCGATGGCGCCGGCAAGATCGCGGTGCTGGAAGACACCAACGACATCGCGTTTTCGGCCGTCGAGGTGAAGGACGGCTTCGGCGTCGAACCCGGCGTCTGGTTCCGCCTCGGCCTCGGCGGTATCACCGGCCACCGGGATTTTGCCAAATACGGCGACATCATCGTCAAGCCCGCGGACGCGACCAGGGTATCGGACGCGATCGTTCGCGCCTTCATCGATCTCGGCGATCGCACCAACCGGCTCAAGGCGCGGTTGAAATACGTTCTCGACGCGATGGGGCACGACAAATTCCTCGGCGTCGTCGAAGAGCGGCTTGGCCAACCCTTCACGCGCGTGCCGGCGGAAGCATTGCTGCCGCGCCCGGCGTTCGACCGCATGGCCCATATCGGCGTTCACAAGCAGAAGCAGGAGGGCCTGAACTGGATCGGCGTTTCGCTGCCGCTCGGCAAGGTCACCTGCGACCAGATGCGTGGGCTCGCCAAAATCGCGCAGGATCTCGGTGACGGCGATATCCGCCTGACGGTTTGGCAGAACCTCTTGATCCCGGGCGTGCGCGACGAAAACGTCGAACTCGCGATCGCCGCGATCAAGGCGATCGGGCTTGCCGTGGAAGCCTCGCAGATCCGCGCCGGGCTGATCGCCTGCACCGGTAACGCCGGATGCAAATTCGCGGCGTCGAATACCAAGCTACATGCCGCCGAGATCGGCGACTGGTGCGAGCCGCGCGTCAATATCGAGACGCCGCTCAACATCCATCTCACCGGCTGCCATCATTCCTGCGCGCAGCACTACATCAGCGACATCGGGCTGATCGGGGCACGCGTGCCGGTCGGTGAGGAGGACACTGTCGAGGGTTATCATCTGTTCGCGGGCGGCGGCTTCGGTCCCAATGCGGATGTCGGGCAGGAGGTGTTCCACGACCTCAAGGCCGAGGATACACCGCAAGCGGTCGAGCGGCTTCTGAAAGCGTTTCTCACCAATCGCACTTCGCCTGATGAAACCTTCCTTTCGTTTGCGCGCCGCCATGACGGCGAGACGCTGCGCAAGCTTGCCGATGCAGAGGTGTCCGCATGAACCAGATCACGCCCCCGCCGAAGATCGAGATCATTCCGGGAAGCGCCCCGTTCTCCGAGGCGCAGCGCTCGTGGCTGAACGGTTTCTTTGCCGGCTTGTTGTCCGACGCGCCGACGCCGTTGTCGGCAGAGCTGGGCGCCGCCGTCATGGGCGGTGACGGCGACGACGGCGAAGCGCCGTGGCACGACCAGACCATGCCGATGGCGGATCGCATGAAACTCGCCGAGGGCCGTCCCTTGCGGCGGCGCTTCATGGCGGCGATGGCGCAGCAGGATTGCGGCCAGTGCGGCTACGACTGTCACAACTACTCCGAAGCGATCGCGACCAAGAGCGAAGCGCGGCTCAATCTCTGCGTCCCCGGCGGCAAGGAAACCGCCCGGATGCTGAAATCACTGTATGAGGAAATCGACAAGGTTCCTGCCGCGCCGTCATCGGCAGCCTCTGGCGAGCCCGCTGCGGCCGTGCCCGCCGTTGTCGCCGAACTCGGTCGCTCCCGCGACAATCCGGCGCCGGCAAAATTCCTGTCGCGACGGTTGCTGAATGGCAAGGGATCGGAAAAGGAAACCTGGCACATTGAATTTGATTTGTCCGGTTGCGGCCTCGACTACGTGGTCGGCGATTCCTTCGGCATCTTCGCCCGCAACGATCTCGGCCTGGTGGACCAGATCATCGCGTTGCTCGGCGCCTCGCATACGACCGAGGTGAGGGGCAAGACGCTGCGCGAGGTGCTACTCGACGATGTCTCGCTGTCGCCGGCTCCCGACTCGCTGTTCGAACTGATCTCCTACCTGACCGGCGGCGCGCTGCGCGAAAAAGCCCGTGCGCTGGCGCTGGGCGAGGATCCCGATGGAGATGCGGCTACGCTGGATGTCATGGCGGTATTGCAGAAATTCTCCCGGGTCCGTCCGCATCCCGAAGCTTTCATCGAGGCGCTGGAGCCGCTGCAGCCGCGGCTCTATTCGATCTCGTCGTCGCACAATGCGACGCCGGGAAAACTGTCGCTCACGGTGGACTGCGTGCGCTATGTGATCAACAAGCGGCGGCGTCTGGGACTGGCCTCGACATTCCTGTCCGAACGGATCAATCCGGGCGACGAGCTCAAGGTCTACGTCCAGAAGGCGCACGGTTTTGCGCTGCCTGAGGATGCCAGGACGCCGATCATCATGGTCGGTCCGGGCACCGGCATCGCACCGTTCCGCGCCTTCCTGCACGACCGCCGCGCCACCGGCGCGCCCGGCAAGAACTGGCTGTTCTTCGGTCATCAGCGCAGCGACTGTGATTTCTTCTATGCCGACGAACTCAACGCCATGAAGACCTCGGGTCTTCTGACCCGGCTGTCGCTGGCGTGGTCGCGCGACGGCGACAAGAAGTTCTATGTGCAGGACCGCATGCGCGAGGTCGGTCGCGAAATGTGGACGTGGCTCGCCGAGGGCGCGCATGTCTATATCTGCGGCGACGCCAAGCGCATGGCCAAAGACGTCGAGCGGGCAATGGTCGATATCGTCGCCCAGTTCGGCGCGCGTTCGACCGACGAGGCGATTGCTTTCGTCGCCGACCTCAAGAAGAAGGGCCGGTTCCAGCAGGACGTTTACTGAGAGCGGGATGTAGGTTGGGTCAGGACGCCGGACCTTTTTCGCGCATTATCTACTTTGCATGGGGTTGTTTTCGAGATTTTGTGTCTGGGCTTCCGGCTTCTGAGATATTCGGGTTCCGATTAGCTCAAATCGACCCGAATAAAATTCTCGGCAGAATCCCGGTATTAGAAGTTTTCTCTCAAATCCGGGGCAGGCGAAGCGCCGGTATCGCTATTTTTCCGAACCGCTTGAATCCGCGCCCGAACGGTCTTCCATATGCAGCCCATGCAGCGTTGGAGATCGACCATGCGCGAACTATCGGCGGAAGCCCGCCTGCACTTTTATGCGCGCGCGTTGTCCCGGCGCACTTCCGGTACCGGGTTTCATACCGCCGCGCTCTATAGCGCGCTGGCAGTCATCGCGGCCGTCGTGTTCGGCACGTTTTCGGTTCACCCGTTCTGAATTCTATCGAATCAATCCCGCCAGCCGCGGCAAGGTCAGGCTGATCTCGGGAATGCAGATGATCAGCAGCAGCCCGGCAAATAGCGCCAGCATGTAGGGCACGTAGGTGCGAAAATGCTGGCCTACGCTCAAATTTGCAAACCGCAGCGCCATCAATAATCCGACCCCCATCGGCGGCAGGAACAGGCCGATGCCGACGGCGGCGGTCTGCACGATGTTGAAGTGGATGGGGTCGATGCCCATCGCTTCCGAAATCGGAAACACCACGGGGATCAGCACGACGGCGGCGGGCAGACCCTCCAGGATCATGCCGAACAGGCAGCTCATCAAGGCGGTGCCGATCAGGAACAGCCACGGATGCGCCTTCAACGGCCCGAGCACCTGTCCCAGCAATTGCGGCACACCGCTGACGCCCATCAGGTATTGATAGACCGAGGCGACCGCGAGCAGGAACACCACGGCTGCGGTGAGGATCGCGCTGTCATAGGCGATCTTGCCCATCTCGCGCCATGACACGTTGCGGTAATAGAGTTTTGCCGCGAGAAACGCGTAGCCCGCGACCACGGCGCCGGCCTCGGTCGCGGTGATGATGCCCAGGATAAAACCGGCGAGGATCACGAACGGCACCACCATCGGCACCGCGGCATGCAGCGCGGCGTTGCCGAGCCGCTTGAGGCTCGGCCTGGCATCGACCGGCCAGTCGTTCTGCCGCGCGCGGATGTAAACCACGGCCATCAGGCACAGCATGATGACCAGCGCCGGAACGAAACCGGCGACGAACAGCGCCACAGCGGACGTATTGGTGACTTGCGCGATCACGATCATGAAGATCGCCGGCGGCACCAGCATGCCCATCGCGGTGCCGGCGGCGATCAGCGAGGCTGAATCGCGGCGGTCGTAGCCGGCCTTTGTCAGCGGCGGCATCAGCGCGGAGCCAAGGGCCGAGACTTCCGCCATCTTCGAACCGCAGATGTCGGAGAAAAAGTAGGCCACCACAATCACGGACATGCCGAGCCCGCCCTTGACCCAGCCGATCAGCGCGCGCGCCAGCTCCACCAGCGCGTGGCTCATGCCGCAGCGCTCCATCAGGTTTCCGGCGAACACGAAGGCTGGGATAGCCAGCAGCACCCAGCTCTGCGAGCCCGACACCAGCGCCGAGGATAATTGCTGCATCGGGTAGCCGCCGAACCAAAGGCCCGCGATGCCCGCGACGCCGAGTGCGAACACGATTGGCATCGAGAGCAGGATCAGGATGGCGAAAACCAGGGCGACGGTCGCAAGCAGCATCAGAAAATTCCGGTCAGTGCTGGGGCTCGCCCTCGGGTGGCGGGGAGATCATCATCGCAAACCCGTAGACGGCGATCAGGATGCCGCCGACCACGGAGGAGGCATAGAGCCAGGCCAGATTGATTTCGAGGCCGGGCGTGACCAGCGTGCGGTTGAGCAGACACAGTTTCAGGCCGTACCACGCCGCGAGCAGGCCGAAGCCGACGATGAGAGCGTGGTTGAAACGATGGATCCAGAGCTGGGCTGCTTCCGGCAGCCGGTGCACGAACACGCTCAGGGTAAAATGCGAGCGCGACTGGATGCCGATGGCGGCTCCGATCAGCGTCAGCCAGGCCAGCGACAGCTCGCCGACTTCCTCAACCCAGGTGAATGAGACCGGATCGACGTCGAGCCAGTCGGTGATCGCGCCGACGAAATAGCGCAGGAACACGCCAACCAGGAGGTTGACGATGGCAAGGATGATGAGCGCCGTAACCGTAAATTTCGGGACGGCCTGGAGAACACGCAGCATGCGACGGGATTCCGAACGATGGACCGGGCGAGGGGCCGAAGACAGGCTTCAGCCCCTCTGTTGGCTCAAGCCTTGAAGGCTTCGATCTCGTCCCACAGCGCGCCGTACTGGCCCTTGTAGGCCGGCCAGATTTTCTGCTGCGCCACTTTGCGGAATTCGTCGACCTTGGCTTCCACCACGGTCATGCCGAGCGGCTCCAGCTCGGACTTTGCCTTGGCAAAATTGTCGACGGACTCGGTGGCCTCACGGATTTTCTCCTGTGCGGCGCGCGACAGATCCATCACCAGCTTCTGCTGGTCGGGCGTCAACCCGTTCCAGATATCGAGATTCATCACTGCGTTGGTCGGGCCGTAATTGTGGTAGGTCAGCGACGCGAATTTCGAGACCTCGTAAATCTTCAATGCCTTCATGTTGACGACGGGCAGATCGCCGCCGTCGATCACGCCCTGCTTGGCGGCGGTGACGACCTCGCCATAGGCCATCGGAATGGCGCTGCCTCCGAGCCCGTTGATGGTGTCGCCGAAAATCTTGGCCTGCTGCACGCGGATCTTCATGCCGCGCAGGTCCTTCGGCTCGACGATCGGCTTCTTCGAGGTCCAGAAATGCCTGAATCCGTAGTCGAAATAGCAGAGCACCTTGAGCTTGTAATTGTCCTCGATCTGCTTGGAGATCTTGCCGCCGATCTGGCCGTTCAGCATGGCATAGGCCGAGGCGTAGTCCTTCACCAGATAGGGCACCAGCAGCGCGCCCATTTCCGGAAACACGGTGGCGGCGGCACCCGCGGGGCTGCCCATCGCGATGCTGCCGGATTTCACCGCGTTCATGATCTCCAATTCCTGCGGGATCAGGGTCTTGCCGAAGAACTGCATCTCGAGCGCGCCCTTGGACTGTGCGGTCAATTCCTTCGCCATCCAGTCGAACGCGATCGCGGCCGATTCCGGCACTGCGTTAATGTGGGCAAATACCAGTTTCTTGGGCGCGGTCTGGGCGAAGGCCGGCGCCCGGCCAGTGGCGAGAATGCCGGCCATGCCGGCGCCGGCACGCAGCAGCGTACGGCGATTGAGTGGCATGTGGCTCATGGGAGCGGACATACGGGATTTCCTCCAAAGCTGGCTTTTTTGTTTGTGGTCAAGCCCGCCCGGGAGGCGGCTAACCGGCCAGTACGGAGGCGAGCTTACAGCATCGAAGGCGCGTTGGAAGGGGGATGTTGGGAAGTTAGCCGCGCTA
>JAIEPP010000167.1 GCA_019748335.1 Xanthobacteraceae bacterium | reverse complement strand
CCCGCCTGTTGCATTTTGACACATGCATCAGGCGGGAACGTCGGTGAGCCTTGGCGAGCAACGGATGCACGCATTTGAGATAAGTTTTTAATAACTAGTCCGCACTTTAAATTTATGGAGTTGGGCAATCTCGCCTCAATCAAACCAAAATGTCTCCTCAATCGCGCCTGCGAACGTCGTCTTTTCAACCCATTCCGTATGCGAGGTTAGCGACCAGTAAACGGGTCCCCCGCGCGCCAAGAAGAACAATCAGATGCCGGGGTGCCCATTGTTGCGTTCGTAGTAGTGGGGAGCATCGTCATGGTGGAAAGTTCGAGGCACATCAGGGATCCGTACGACAGGTTCGACGAAGCGATCAACGACCCCCAGTTGTATGAGACCCGTCAACCCGGACGGGCGGTCTCGCTGCCCTATGAGGATCCGGAACAGCAAGACGATCCGCTGACCTACGAGCCGGTACCGCTGTTCCTCTCCAACTATGAAGAAGACGAAGAACCCAAACACCACCGGTTTGGAAGCGGCGGCGAACGAAACATCAGTCGCGCGCTGCTCTGGTCGCGCATTCTCAAGGGCGGAATAGCAGCGGCATCGGCTGCCGGCATCGCGCTGGCGATCATGTCGATGGACAATCCGCTTTCGGTGTTCGCCAACGCCAAGGCCTCGCTCGCCGGCGCTACGCCCGGCCAGCTCAGTGCGACGGAGCCGGCGCTGCCGCCGCAGCGCGTCGCGCCGAATCCTGAACCAGCCGCAGCGGCGGAGCCAGCGCCGCGCCGTATCCAGCCCGCCGGCCTTGCAGCAGTCTCGCCGACGCGCGACGACATCACGGCCGCCTATCAGGGCGCGATCAAGAGCAAGGTTGCGCCGGTCGAGCCCAGGGTTGCGGCGATCGAGCCGACCACCCAGGTGGCTCCGGTCGAAGCAGCGGCACCACAACTGCCGGCGGCGAGGCGCATCGCTCCGGACGAGCTTGCGGCGCTGCTGAAGCGCGCGAAGGGCCTGCTTGCGGTCGGCGACATCACCTCCGCCCGCCTGCTGCTCGAACGGGCGGCGGATGCGCAGGAAGCGGAAGCGGCGCTGATGCTGGCGGGGACCTATGACCCGCAGGTGCTCGGTACCCAGGACATGCGCAGCATCACGCCCGACCCCGCCGCGGCGCGGCTTTGGTACCAGAAGGCCGCCCAGCTCGGCTCGGTCGACGCCAAACGTCGGCTCCAGTCTCAGAACTAGGGCTTTTTCACGCGAAGCGGCGTTCACGCAGACGGCGTGGACTTCAGCGGTAGAAACCGCGTCGAGGCAAAGTTCAGCACATCACTCAAGACAGGCATTACGCAGGGGGATACATGCGACGTTTGTTTGGAATGGCACTGGTTGCCATCGCCATGATCAGCGGCCAGGCGGCACGGGCCGAAGACGCCGAGCTCGATCCGGCCAAGGTCAGCGAAAGTCTCAAGGCCATCTTCCAGTTCGGTTCGGCCGCCACCAAGCAGGCGCTGAACCAGAACACGGTCACGCTGATCTCGGGCACGATCGGCGGCACCTATGTGCAGATCGGCGCCGACCTCGCCTCCGTGCTCGACGACGGCAACAAGTTGCGCGTGCTCCCGATCGTCGGCCGCGGATCGGTCCAGAGCGTCGCCGACATCCTGTTCCTGCAGGGCGTCGATCTCGGCATCGTGCGAGCCGATACGCTCGACTACCTCGAGAAAAAGGGCTTCGCGAAGGACATCAAGAAGCAGTTCACCTACGTGACCAAGCTCTACAACGAAGAAATGTATGTCATTGCGTCGAAGTCGGTCCACAGCCTCGCCGATCTCAACGGCAAGAGGGTCAGCGTCGATCTTCCCAATGGCGGCACCTTCGTCACCGCATCGATCGTGTTCGAACGGCTCGGCCTCAAGCCGAACCTGGTCTATGTCGAGCAGCGCATCTCAATGGAGATGCTGAAGAAAGGCGAACTCGACGCCGTGATCGCCGTCGGCGGCAAGCCGTACAAGTCGGTCAGCGGATTCAAGGACGACAAGGACCGCTTCCACTTCGTTCCGGTCGACTATGCCAGACCGCTGCAGGGCGACTATCTGCCGGCCGTTCTGACCGCGAAGGATTATCCGAACCTGATTGCGGAGGGCGAGCGCGTCGACACCATCGCGGTGCCAGCGGTGCTGGCGGCCTACAACTGGGCGCCGAACACCGACCGCTATCGCAAGCTGTCGCAGTTCGTCGATGCCTTCTTCACCAAGTTTCCGACGTTCCAGAACCCGCCCTTCCATCCGAAGTGGAAGGAAGTCTCGCTGTCGGCGCCGCTGCAGGACTGGCAGCGCCTTCCGATCGCGGATCAGTGGCTGAAGACCCACAACATCGAAGCCGTGACGCGCGCCAAGTTCGACACGTTCCTGAAACAGAGCCCGACAACCGCGGCGACCGTGAAGAACGATACCGACCGCGAAGCGCTGTTCAAGCAGTTCCAGGCCTGGGAAGCCGACAAGAACGCGCGGGCGCAGGTGGTTCCGCAGGCGGCTCGTCCGGCCGCGTCAGGGAAGCAATAACGCTTCGAGCGAAGCGGCTACCGGTTCGCATGGCGTAAACGCATCTGCGGAAGAAAATGCGGAAGTGAAAATGAGCCCGGTTCTGATCCAATCAGAACCGGGCTTTATTATTCCGTTCCGTCCTCGGTCTCGATTCCGCGCTTGAGCGCGGCGCGGGCGGCATCGCGGTGTTCCGGCGTGATGTGGCCCGCGACCATGCGGATGGCCGTGGCGAGGATCGCGGCATCGTCGGTGAAACCCAGTACCGGCAACATGTCCGGAATGAAATCGAACGGCAGGATGAAATAGGCAACGGCGCCGAGCAGCGCCGCCTGCACGTGGCGCGGCGTCTGCTTGTCGAACGCACAGTAATAGGCCGCGAGCAGGTCCTCGGCGAAGGGAAGCTTCGCCACCACCTGCTTCAGCTTCTTCCAGAACCGGCGGCGCACACTGTCGCGGTCTCGCGCCAGCCGGTCGGCCGGCTCGAATCCCACGCTGTGTTCGGACGATGCCATCGCAGCACTCCCTCGAATCCCGCGCGGCGGATCGCCGGAGCAGGCATAAACGGAGAATTGGGGACGCCCTGAGGCTGCCGCAAGACGGCAGCCGCCGGATTCAGGAGACGCCCAATTGCCGCGCGATCCCGTTCATCGCCCGGGCGAGCTCGATATCGAGCCGGGTGACACCGCCGGCATCATGGGTCGCCAGCACGACCTCCACCGTCTTGTAGACGTTCTTCCATTCCGGATGATGGTCCTTCTTCTCGGCCACCAGCGCCGCACGGGTCATGAACCCGAAGGCTTCGTTGAAATCCCGGAAGGTGAAGGTCCGGGCGATGGCCTCGCGGCCGGTCGTCTCTGACCAGCCCACCAGTTCCATCAAGGCCGCCTTGCGTGCTTCCGCCGATAACCGCTCCGCCATGATCGCCTCCCTGTTCCACGTCGACGTTACCCTAACACCGAACGGCGGCTGCTGGGTCCCTTACCGGAACCGGCCACGAGGCGCGTCCAATGGCCACGCGGGCCGCGGTAACCATGACGTAGATGTAACCTTGGTCCGGCAGGAAATTTGCTAGAATAGAGCTGTAAGTGAATCGGCGAGATCACATTGCACATCACACCATTGTTCGGACTTTGATGACCGACGGCCCCGACCCTGCCGAAAAGCCGGCCTCTGCCTCGTCCCGGCCGGCGAAGCAGAGGATGACGTTTGTCATGCTGGCGGGCGTGCTGGCGATCGTCGGCGCGCTCGCCGCGGGCTATTATTTCGCGATGCGCCCGGTGACGTTGCGGATCGCGGTCGGCCCGGCCAACAGCGACGATCTCAAAGTGGTCCAGGCGCTGACGCAGGCCTTCAACAACCAGCAACACAGTCAGGTCCGGCTGCGCCCGATCCAGACCGAAGGCGCGGGCGCGAGCGCCAATCTGCTCGGCGAAGGCAAAGCCGACCTCGCCATCATCCGCGGCGACCTCGAAGTGCCGAAGAACGCGCAGGCGGTGGCGACGCTGCGCAAGAACGTCGTGGTACTGTGGGTGCCATCAACCCCAAAAATCAAGGGCAAGAAGGCTGCGCCAGGGATCACGAAAATCGCGCAGCTTGCCGGACGCCGGATCGGCGTCGTCGGCCGCACCCCGGCCAACGTCAACTTGCTGAAGGTGGTGCTGCAGCAATACGGCGTCGACCCTGGCAAGGTCGACATCACCCAGTTTCCGGCCAACGAGGCGGCCGACGCCATTCGCAACCAGAAGGCCGACGCCTATCTCGCGGCCGGTCCGGTCAACAGCAAGATCACCGCGGACGCGATCGCGGCTTCGACGCGAGACGGCGGCACGCCGAAATTCCTGGCGATCGATCTGGCGGACGCGATCGCGCAGAACCACCCGGCCTACGAAGCGTCCGAGATTCCCGCCGGCACCTTTGGCGGCGCGCCGGACAAGCCGGAAGAGGAAGTCAAAACCATCAGCTTCTCGCACCACATCGTGGCGCGCAAAGGCATT
Source organism: Xanthobacteraceae bacterium (assembly GCA_019748335.1). Lineage (GTDB taxonomy): Bacteria > Pseudomonadota > Alphaproteobacteria > Rhizobiales > Xanthobacteraceae > Bradyrhizobium. The sequence continues at coordinate 5,413 of JAIEPP010000167.1, read as the reverse complement.
TCGGAATCGACCGTCGCCGCCTTTACCCGGCAGTTGTTTGCAATCCGGCAAAGCCTGAAGACCGAATTTCCGCTGGCGGCGAAGATCGAGACGCCCGACACCGACAAGGACGCCACGATTCCGGTACATCCCGGCGCCGCCGCCTTTGTCGACGGCGAGGAAAAGACCTTTCTCGACCGCTACAGCGATTTCATCTGGTGGGGATTGATGGGATTGTCGGCGATGGGCTCCGCCGGCGCGTGGTTCGCCGGCCACCTGAAAAAGGACGAGCGCAACGTCAACACCTCGCAGCGCGACCGGCTGCTCGACATGCTCACCGCCGCCCGCACCTGCGATTCCATGGACGAACTCGACCAGATGCAATCGGAAGCCGACGCTATCCTGCGCGACACGCTGCAATGTTTCGAACATGGCGCGATCGAGGAAGGCTCTCTGACCGCCTTCAACATCGCGATCGAGCAGTTCCACAACGCGGTGGCCGACCGCAAGGCGCTGTTGATGAACATGCCGCAAAACCTGCAGCGGACAAGCGCGCAGTTCCGGGCCGCCGGCATCGCCTGAGCGGCTCATTTCTGTAATCGAACCGTCATCAATTCTTTCTAGGCCTGTCGGCGTTCGCGGCGCATTGTCGCACCAGACCTGAGGGAGAGCCCGCATGACGATCCGTATTTCCCGGCGCCGCCTGCTTTCCACCGCAGCTTCCGGCGCCATCGGCGCGCTGGCGATGCCCTATCTCAGCCGGGCCGCCGACCGGCCGCTGATCACCCATGGTGTGCAATCCGGCGACGTCGGCGCCGATGGCGGTGTGGTGTGGGCGCGCGCCGACCGCCCGTCGCAAATGATGGTCGAAGTCGCCACCACCGAATCCTTTGCCAACGCGCGGACGCTGCCGCCGATCGCAGCACTCCCCGAAAGCGATTTCACCGCAAAAATGCTGCTGGAAAATCTGCCCGCGGGGCAGGACATCTTCTACCGCGTCCGGTTTCGCGACCTTTCCCACATCGATATCGTGAGTGAGCCGGTGGTCGGGCGCTTCCGTACCGCGCCGGCCGATCGCCGAGACGTCAGCTTCGTCTGGGGCGGCGACGTCGCCGGACAGGGCTGGGGCATCAATCCCGATGACGGCGGCATGTTCACCTTTGCCACCATGCGCAAACATCGCCCGGACTTCCTGCTGCATTCCGGCGACACCATCTATGCCGACGGCGTGATCCCCGCCGAGGTCAAACTCGCCGACGGCAAGCTCTGGAAGAACGTAACCATTCCGGAAAAGGCGAAAGTCGCCGAGACGCTCGACGAATACCGCGCCGCCCACAAATACAATTTCATGGACGACAATGTCCGCGCCTTCAACGCCGAGGTGCCGATTTTCGTGCAGTGGGACGACCACGAAGTCACCAACAACTGGTCGCTGTCGAAACAGTTGCCTGCCGCCTACAAGGAGCGCGACATCACGCTGCTCGCCGCGCGCGCGGCCCGCGCGTTCCACGAAATGTATCCGATGCGTGAAAGCATCGTCGAGCCGGGCCGGGTCTATCGCACGCTCAATTACGGCCCGCATCTCGACGTCTTCATGCTGGACGAGCGCAGCTATCGCGGCCCCAACGGTCCGAACCTGCAGACCAGCTACGGCCCCGACAGCTATTTCATCGGGCCGGAACAACTCGCCTGGCTGAAGCGCGCGCTGTTGAATTCGCGCGCGACCTGGAAGGTGATCGCATCCGACATGCCACTCAGCATCATCGTCTATGACGATGCGGCCAACAAGAAAGGTTCGGAAGCATTCGCGCAAGGCGACGGCCCGCCGCGCGGCCGCGAGCTGGAGATCGCCGACATCCTGCGTTTCATCAAGACGGCTGATATCGTCAACACGGTGTGGCTGACCGCGGACGTGCATTACGCCGCCGCGCATTACTACAATCCCGACAAGGCCCAGTTCCAGGAATTCGATCCGTTCTGGGAATTCGTCTCCGGTCCGTTGCACGCCGGCACGTTCGGCCCCAACGAACTCGACAACACCTTCGGGCCCGAAGTCAGGTTCATCAAGGCGCCGGGGCCCGACAAGCAGAACCTGCCGCCGTCCGCCGGCATGCAGTTCTTCGGCCACGTCAAGATCGACGGCGCCAGCGGACAGATGACGGTGATCCTGCGCGACCGCGCCGACGTGGCACTCTGGTCGACGACGCTGGATCCGAAGACAATCTAGAAGCACGCGCCGCGCGAGCTCAGCGCTCGATCAGCAAGGCCCTGAGCGCGTTGGTCGAGTAGGGTTTGGGCAGCCGCCGCTGGTTGGCGAAGGCCGCCGGGAGACGCGCGTCGTTGCTGTAGCCGGTGACAAAGACGAACGGAATCTTCAGGGCCTGCAACCGCTCGGCGACAGCGAAACTCTTTTCACGGATCAGGCCGACATCGAGCAGCGCGAATTCCGGCGCCCGTTCCGCGATCAGGGCGAGCGCGCGCGCCACGCTCGGCGCGGTGCGCACCGTCTTGACCCCGAATCCCAGAAGCGTGTCCTCGAAGTCGAGGGCGATGATCGGATCGTCCTCGACGATCAACACATCGGTGGGCATACCGTCGAAAGAGGCGGGTTCCATGATCGGACCAGATGACAGGTTCAACATTGATGCCTCGGCGGTAGCCCGAAGGGGTACCTGATATCCGGCGCCTCGGGGGAAGCGCGCCGCAGGTTCCGGAACTGAAACCACCACATGTCAGTTAGCCAGTCTGTTCACTTGTGAACATACCGAAGGCGGCAGGCCAATTATTGTCCCGGGACGGGCAACGGGGATTTCCATGCTGACGCGACCAACCGAGGCGGCGGGCGAGCGGCCGTTCAACAACCTGCTGCGCCGGCTCAACGGCACCGATTTTGCGCTGATCGAGCCGCATCTGGTCGCGACCGAGGCCGGCCCCAACGACCTGCTCTACAACCCCGGCGACGATGTCGAAATCGTGCATTTCCCCTGCGGGCCCAGCCTCGTCTCCTACATGGTCCCCAACGAGGACGGCCGCGACGTCGAAACCATCCTGATCGGCCGCGAGGGCGCGGTCGGGGGCATCGTCAGCCAAGGCTACTTGCCGGCCTATACCCGCATCATGGTCAAGTTCGCCGGGCCGTTCGTACGGCTTCCCGTCGCGAAACTGGACGCGGCCAAATTGACCTCGCGGACCCTCAGCAACGTTTTCGCCCGCTATGCCGACTGCATGCTGGCCCAGATTTTTCAGTCCACCGCCTGCAACGCCATCCATTCGATCGAGCAGCGGACCGCAAAATGGATCATTTCGGCGATGGAACGCACCGACGGCGACGAGGTCGTGCCGCTGACCCATGAGCAGCTGGCGACCCTGCTTGGCGTCGGCCGCTCCTATACCAGCCGGGTAATCCAGACCTTCAAGGCCGAGGAAATCCTGGAAACCCGCCGGGGCTCAATCCTGGTCCGCAACCCCGAGGCACTGCGGGTCCGGTCCTGCCTTTGCAACGAGGCCGTGAAGACCCATTTCGAGGAGGTCCTGCGGGGGGTCTATCCCGACCCCGACAAGGGCAATTAGGGCCCGGCCATGCCGAAATCAGCTAACCAAACGCCTAATAAACCCTTGTTTTTTGGCGTTTTCTGAATATATTGCGCCGCAACGAGTAGGGTGTGCCCGGTCCTTTTGGCCGGGCTTCCTTTTTGAGGCCAGGTTCGCAGCCTGTCGCCTCCCGAATTTCAGGTTTTGAGCACGATCCGGAAAAGTGGGTCCCGGTTTTCCGGCGAGATCGCGCTCCAGCCTATGTCCTGATGCAGAAGAGAATCATGAAGCTTCGCAACATCGCCATCATCGCCCACGTCGACCACGGCAAAACTACCCTGGTCGACAAGCTGCTGCAGCAATCCGGCACCTATCGCGACAACCAACGTCAGGTCGAGCGCGCGATGGACTCCAACGATCTGGAGCGCGAACGCGGCATCACCATTCTGGCCAAGTGCACCTCGGTGCAGTGGAAAGACACCCAGATCAACATCGTCGACACCCCCGGCCACGCCGATTTCGGCGGTGAGGTCGAACGCATCCTGTCGATGGTCGACGGCGTGATCGTGCTGGTCGACGCCGCCGAAGGCCCGATGCCGCAGACCAAGTTCGTGGTCGGCAAGGCGCTCAAGCTCGGCCTGAAGCCGATCGTCGCCATCAACAAGGTGGACCGTCCGGACGCCCGCATCACCGAAGTCGTGAACGAGGTGTTCGACCTGTTCGCAGCGCTCGACGCCACCGACGACCAGCTCGACTTCCCGATCCTCTACGGTTCCGGCAAGAACGGCTGGATGGGCACCTCCCCCGAGGCCTCCCATGACGACGGCATGCAGCCGCTGTTCGACCTCGTGATCAAGCACGTGGCGCCGCCGGTGGTCGAGGAAGGCCCGTTCCGGCTGCTCGGAACCATCCTCGAGGCCAACCCCTATCTCGGCCGCATCATCACCGGCCGCATCGCGTCGGGCTCGGTCAAGCCGAACCAGGCCGTGAAGGTGATCTCGCGCGACGGCAAGCTGGTGGAAACCGGCCGCATCACCAAGATCCTCGCGTTCCGCGGCCTTGAACGCCAGCCGGTCGAAATCGCCGAGGCCGGCGACATCGTCGCCATCGCGGGACTGCCCAAGGGCACCGTCGCCGACACCTTCTGCGATCCCTCCGTCGAAACGCCGATCCAGGCACAGCCGATCGATCCGCCGACGGTGTCGATGTCGTTCATCGTCAACAACTCGCCGCTCGCCGGCACGGAAGGCGACAAGGTCACGAGCCGCCTGATCCGCGACCGCCTGCTGCGCGAGGCCGAGGGCAACGTCGCGCTCCGCGTGGTGGAAGCCGCCGACAAGGATGCGATGGAAGTGTCGGGCCGCGGCGAATTGCAGCTCGCGATCCTGATCGAAACCATGCGCCGCGAAGGCTTCGAGCTGTCGGTGTCACGCCCGCGCGTGGTGCTGACCAAGGACGAGAACGGCGCCTTGCTGGAGCCGGTCGAGGAAGTCGTGATCGACGTCGACGAGGAATTCTCCGGCGTGGTCGTGCAGAAGATGAGCGAGCGCAAGGCCGAGATGATCGAGATGCGCCCGTCCGGCGGCAACCGCCTGCGTCTGGTGTTCTACGCGCCGACCCGCGGCCTGATCGGTTACCAGGGCGAACTGATGACCGACACCAAGGGCACGGCGATCATGAACCGCCTGTTCCACAACTACCTGCCCTACAAGGGCGACATCCAGGGCCGCCGCAACGGCGTGCTGATCTCCAACGACCAGGGCGAGGCCGTCGCCTACGCCATGTTCAAGCTGGAAGACCGCGGCCCGATGATGATCGAGCCGGGTTGGAAGGTCTACAAGGGCATGATCGTCGGCGAGCACACCCGCGACAACGACCTCGAGATCAACATCCTCAAGGGCAA